>CAZRYM010000156.1:0-4697 GCA_964604305.1 uncultured Thermotogaceae bacterium
GTTTACCGTCAATCTGCCTAAATTCCACTCTTGGCGTTTCAAATCCTAATTCTTGGATGCTTTTAAGACTGCCAAAAATTTTTACTTGATCTTTCTTCTCCAATTTATCAATAAATTCAAGCACAGGGTTCTTTTTGCTATCTGTTATAAAAAATACTATTTTCATTCCATACTCCTCTACTCTTATAACCATATGGTTATAAAGATTATACTATATATTACTGGAATATTCAATTAGCGGCTTAAATTGTGGGACTGATGCATATTATAAGTATGTTTTTAATTTATCTTATGAACTAACATGTTGATATGCCAAAAATCGAGGTTGTTTTGCATGAAGGGCAAATTTAATATTCCATTCTAAAAACCACTGAATCCGGAGGGTAGAAACCACCCTATCCGGAAAAAGTGACCACTGGGACGGATGAAACTCCATATTTTTTAAACCCCCGAAGTTTTTATTTGATAATTTCATAATTGATTCTCAATTCTTTACATTGTTCTTTTATTAGAAATTTGCTGTTATCGTAGGTAGGATGAGGTCTTTTTTAAGAAGATGATGATTTTTTGGGGTTGATTTTTTTTGATCTCTTTGAGATAGTCTTTGAGTTCATGGTGTTTGATGTGTGTTTGAATGGGTTTGTTTTTTCTTGGCAATCGTTTGGATGTATTCAACCCATTCTTTTGATTTTCTTCCATATCCTAAACATTCCTTATTTTCCAGGGTACCCACAAGGGATACCCCTACAAAATATTTGGAAAAGATCAATCACAAACCTATGATGAGTGGCCAATAGATGAATGCGCTGAGGATAGTGAGCAAAATACCGCTTGAGTTTAAGAGAATACCGTATTTAATCGTGTCTTTTAAATCCAGATAACACGTGGAAAGCATCATAGCGACAGCCGGGGTACTCATAGGGAGCATAAAGGCCATTCCGGATGGAACGGTGACCAACATGACCATGATGATGGGATAAATATTCAAACTGAGGGCGGCTGAGAGGGCAACCGGCAATAGAAAGGCTACAACAGCGGTGTTATTCATGCTTTCGGTATTGAAAAAATATTTTTTTTTGACAAGGACATTCCTTTAGAAATTGCCTGGCTACTCGCGGGCTTTGAAAAGGATAGTCCCGGGAACTTCTTTAAATCTTAATAATTTTTTTACCTATACGTATTGGGAGAAATTATAGTTTTTCGGGTATTCTTGCTTTTTCTTTGTTTAAAATTTATTTTTGAATTATCATTCGCTTTCTTTGACACTTATTATAATACGTGTTATAATAAAAACGGAAGTGGGGACAAATGAAAAGTTACTCTTCAAGGGAAATCATCAAAGTTCTCGAAAATGATGGTTGGGTAGAAACAAGGTGCAATGGGGATCATCATATTTTTAGACATTCTGTGAAAAAAGGCAAAGTGATAGTTCCTCATCCTAAAAAGGACCTTAAACTAGGAACTTTGAAAAATATACTGAAACAAGCTCAAATCACACATAAAGATTAATCTCCTCTCTCTCGTTGAAATTAAGGAGGTGAACCCATGAAAAAAACTAAAAATTGGTATTCATATATCGCAATATTTAATTATGAAGATGATGGCATAAATATTTCTTTTCCTGACCTTCCCGGTTGTCTTTCTTGCGCTGATACAACTGAAGAGGCTATTCACAATGCCAAAGAAGCAATGGGACTTTATCTGTATGATACTGAATTGGAAAATGAGGCTTTTCCAGTTCCTTCTTCGTTAAAAACTATCGAACTAGGTAAAAATGATATTCCTTATCTTGTGGAAGTTTTTATGCCTGAAGTTAGAGCTACAGTAAAAGATACCTATGTCAAAAAAACATTGACAGTACCGGCCGGAATAGCTTATAAGGCAGAAAAAGCAGGTGTTAATTTCTCAAAGATTTTAAGAGAAGCGCTTGGTGAATATTTAAAAGAAGACGAAAAAAAACCTAAAGCGAAATGAGATTTTTAGAGTAAATGCAATGCTTTGAAGTGAAAGTGGATGGGTTATTTTAATTAATTATGGTAATGTCTTTTTTTTGGAACATTGTAATTTTAACTTTTAAAATCCGGTGGACAGGGGGGAGTTTTTCCTGTCCCCCTCTAAAAATAGGGCGGACACAACGATCTGCCCCTATGATAATAACACGTGAAGTGTTTTCTCGGTTCATCGCAAATTTACCCTTACTTTTGTATATATACTTTATTTAAGCATCCTTGTGATAACGACTTTCCAGATGTTGCCATGGAAATCCAATGTGGTCCAGTAGGCTTCTTTGCTTACGGATGTGTCATTTCCGGTTTCAAGGTAGGTATAGAGTCCGTGGCCTTCTTTTTCTGATACGATTTTTCTTCCTAAATCCTGTAGTTCTTTGTAATTGGAATAGATTCCTTCTTTGAAGAGGTTTTCATTAATTTCTTCTTTGTCGATGTCGTAGATGATGATTCCATCTTGTTGCACGATCCAGATTTCATAGTTTGTATTTTTAAGGCTTTTTTGGATGATGTCGCCAAAGAATTGATAGGGTTCGATTAACATGCTTAAGGAACCTTTCCAGTCTCCGCTTCGGTTGAAAACCGGCCATTCGACATCGATACCATAGAGGTCTTCTGCAGTCATGAAAAGATTACTCACAACTGGCTTTTGGGTGTTCTTGATCTGTTGCATTTGTTCCTGGTGTGAAATATCAGTCCCTTCAAAGTGTTGATATCTTTCAGGGGCCATGTATTGCATGACCAGGTCAGTATTCACATAGGCAACATCAAAAACATAAGGTGATTTGTTGTAAAGATATGTTAGTATGCCTCTGGTATCATTTGGCAAATCATCATAGCCCGCAAAGATGCCACTGGCTTCCAACAGATTTTCTTCCATTTGGATGATCTTCTGTCTTAAGGACTCTGTAACTCTCAGGAGATTCTTTCTCATGTCCAAGCTTGAAGCATTTTGTGAAAAATCGTAGATCTTTTTTGCGTAGATGTATTTCCATTCTGTGACATCCTGAGTGTCATAAATACCATAGTATAGACCTTTGTTGTGAGTGAAGATAATGGTTCCGGTTTCTTTATTTGCTAGTTTGGATAAGAAATCTTTTTTATTATCGTTGATGAATTCTTCTATTGGTGAGAAGAGATATGTCTCGTCACTGGATAGGACCATTTTATCTCCATTCAAGGCGAAATAGACTGTCTCATTACTCAAGTTCATCTTTTCGTTAAGATAGGCATTCAAGGGTTCCATGTACAATGACATCCCTACAAATCCTGTTGGATGTCCCTCTTTAAATGAAGGAACTGCAAAGACACATGATTTGATACCGGTGCTTCTGCTGACGACGGGGTAGCCTTTTACTGGATTACCATTTAATAATGTGTTGAAATACGGCCTGTCGGAGATGTTTTCTCCTGTTAAATTTCGGATGTGGGTGAAGTAGTTACCATCTGGTTTGATATACAGGTAAATCCCCGGGTAGTTGTACTCTTTATGATCTCTTTTGATGATATCCAGTCTGCGTTCCAAATCTTTTTTAATTAATGGCCAGTCGCCGTTTCGGGTGTAGGATTCCATTGCCAGATCATTTAGAAAGCTATACAAATCAGTCATGATATAGCCTGCCATGAGTTGATAATAATCCAGAGCGATACGGTCCAATCTGTTGAGTGAACTGATGAGTACATCTGTTTTGTTGGTCAAGTCAACGGGAATCTGAATATTCTTATCATGCGCTGTATTCAGGTTAATGATACTCAGGCCATCTTCCATGTCATTGAATGTTGACCGATAGGCAATGATCAGAAAATCGGCTATGTCTTTTTCTCCAGAGGCAATTTGGGTTGCCATCTGTGCAGCCAAAGTGCCGTGAAATTCAGGATTGGGAACCACACCACAAAGTGCTCCGTCGTAGATAATGTAATCGGATAAGCCAATGATGGGTTTGTCTGTTAACTGGTTGATCATTTCCATGGCTTGTTTTGTGTTAATGGTGTTACCTGTTGCGTCTTTGAATTCTGTGGTTCGAATGAAATACAAGACATTGGCAAACTTTTGTATGATTCTCAGATCTTCAAGCAATTTGTCAAAATGTTCGTATTTGAAGAAGCCGACATTTTGAAAATCTCCAAGGTCTTGTTCCTTTAAAAAGGCGATGTAGCCGTCCGTACTGCTTGTATTATCTCCGATAAAGGCGACTGTTTCGATTTCAGGATCGATTGCTTTGCACATATTAAGGGATTTTAAGGGGAAGGGTCTTTCCAAAACTCCGGTTGTTTTTTGGTTTGGATACCCATATATGGCAGGATCGTTGTTGACCCCGCAAAAGATGACAGGTGTGTTGTTTGATTCGGGAATCAGACTGACAAAATACTGCTGTGCGTTGTCATCACATGCGATGACCACATCCGGGTTAAAGGCTTTCATTTGTTCAAAGGCCATTTGTCCTGATTTTACTTTCCATTGTTCATCATTTTTCAGCCTTGTATTCATGTAATAGTATTTTATTTCACAATTGGTTGTTTCCAAGGTTTCTTGGACGGAGTTTGCTAATGCTGAATTCCATGCGTAGTCTTTGTCGTAACTGTAAACAACGAATATCTTTGGCACTGCAGCAGATAATAGGAGTCCGAGGAATAATGTTACTGCGATGATGAGTGATAAACGTTTTTTCATGGTTTTCCACTTCCTTTTTT
>CAZRYM010000157.1:0-4663 GCA_964604305.1 uncultured Thermotogaceae bacterium
AAAGACACAAACAGTTTTAATCATTCTCGGATCAATGATAGGCACAGCGATGATAACTGGTTCATTGGGTTTAAATGATGCAATGAGTCTTTTTCTCTTTTCACAAATCAAAAATGAGCTTGGACCAATAGATGAAATTATCTACAAAAATAGTGAAGAGAACTATTTATCTTTCGATAAAGCATTAGGAGATGAATTTAAAATAAAGGCATTATCAAACCCCTTTGTAGATGGTGCCATAAACGCATTTTATAAAAGCGGTACCCTCAGCTTCAATAAAGCAGCCATTAAAAACCCCTTAACAGATCTATCAGTAAGAATTATTGCTTTTGATTTCAACGAATTAATTTTTTTTGATATCAGCGATGTACAAACAGAAAAATATATCTTCTCATCTCTATTAAAGGAAAAACTTAAGACAAATGGAGAATCAAATTTATACATTTCAGAAGTAGCAGAAACAATATTCGATATTAGTAAAAAGAAAAGTGAAGTAACCAATTATACTCTAAATGAAAAAATCCCAAGATTAAATTTGTTAAGTGATGATTTAGATAATACTTATACAGTTTTCATTGATATAGAAGAATTTTATAGACTATTCCCGGAAAATTTTGGAGAAACTAATCTTATCTTAATTTCGAATACAGGAGACTGGTTAAAAGGGCGAAACTTAACATCGAGCATCCTTACCTTTTTTCAAAACACGTATTTGTCTCAAAAGGGTTTTATAATCGAAGCTGTAAAAGAAAAAAGTATCAAAGAAGCTGGTAATGCCAATATAGGATATTTGTTTTTATTTCTAAGCTCTTTTTCAATTCTTTCAGGTGTTTTTTTAATGATCAGTACCTACTCAATGATGGCGAAAGAAAGAGAAGTTGAGCTTGGAATGTTGAGGGCAATCGGTTACTATAAATCAGATATAAGAAAAATGTTTTTGTTCGAAGGTATTTTTTATTCCATTTTATCTACTTTATTAGGCGTCTTTGTTGGAATGTTTTTATCCAAGTTTATACTTTCCAATATAACAGGTTTCGTTTTAAACCTTTCAAATAAATTTTTGAATGCTCTTGGATCTAATTTCTTTTCAATGACAGAAATTCCCGAATTTGATTTTTATATCAGTAATCAAAACATCATCTTATCTTTTACCATAGGGATTTTTATATCTTTACTTCTTATTCTCTTTTATTCAAAAAAACTTTCGGATTTTAACATTGTAAATGCCGTAAGAGGTGTAGAAGAAAATAGTACAATAAAACAAAAAAAGAAAGTATTAATCCGATTAAGCCTGTTTTTATGCTCGATACCTCTAATAATCTGGGGAAGTCAATCCTCTAATCTCTCAATGGTCATTTTAGGATTAGTCATCTTCATAATAGGATTGACGTTAAAGTATCAAAAAAAGAACAAACTTATATCGAATGTCTTGATCATTTCATTAATCATTAGCTCAATCTTCCTAAAAGTAGATATTTTTAACGGAATAAATGAGGTCTTATTCATTCTTCTTTTTAAGCCGATTTTGTTATTAATTAGTTTATCTATTTTATTTATGAGAAATTTTGAATTTATGAAAGCATTATCTGAAAAAAGACCTTTCAAGAAAATAATCGATCCCTTTATCACAAAAATCTCTTTTGCTTATCCCAACATGGAAAAAAGAAAAACCCGTTTAATTATTGCTGTTTATTCACTTGTGATTTTTATCATAGTAATCGTGACAATTATTCCACATTCACAAATGATTGGTATTAGACAAAGTAAAGAAACTTTATTTTGGGGATATGATGCATTTATTCCCGGTTTTTTTAACTCAAATACCGTATATAAAGATGAACTAAAGCAAAAAGATTTTATAACAGATGTTCAAGAAATTAAAGCATTTAATATGATGACTAACAAGGGAAGGTATAGAGCTTTTCTTATAAACCCGGATTTTGTTTTTTATGAGACTAAAGGGAAATGGTTTGCCTCATCAGAATATCAAACATTTACAGAAGCTGTGGAATATCTAAAAAAAGATAAAAAATCTTATATAGTCATTACTGGAAGAGAAAATAATCCAACAGAAACAGGCTCACTGTCAATAGAATTAACAGAGGGTTATCAGAAATTGGGTACTTTTTTCTTCAATAACATCTCATTCTTTCAAGGAATACTATTATCAAATTCAACTCTTCTCGATAAAAATGATTATGACACCTATGATTTAATAAAGATTTCTGGTGATAATAAAGTTGAAATTGAAAAAAACCAAATTTTATTCAAAAATTACATCGAGACAAATGGCATTTTCAATATCAGTAATAACGATGTTGTCGAAATTTCTGAAATTGCCATTAAGGGTATGGTTAAGATACTCAATGGGTTTCTTTATTTTGGTATGATTATAGGGATTATGGGGATTTCTATTACAATGTACAGAGCTTTTTATGATAGAAAAAAAACAATAGGTATGCTGAAAGCCATTGGGTTTTCAAAAGGACAAATTTTCAAATCTTTTTTAATAGAAACAAGCATAATAGTCATTACTGGTCTTCTTATTGGTTTACTTTCTGGTATAATAACAGCAGGACAAATAAACTCTATCTTCTCACAGCTAGGCGCACCAGGTGGAGATATTTTATATATACCCTGGTTTGAGATTATAATGGTGGTATCATTATTTTATATTTCATCAATAATTTCTGTCTTTTTGCCTAGTTACAATGCATCCAAAATCAAGCCGGCAGAAGCGCTAAAAACACTAGAATAAGAGGAGAAAGCATGAAAATTAAAGATTTTATTAAAATCATTGAAGATCGGATTCCAAAATATATTCAGGAATCATTTGATAACAGCGGTATTCAAGTCGGTCCTTTTGATACAGAACTAAATAATCCTATATTGACTCTTGATATATCATTGGATGTTTTAAAGAAGGCTATAGAGATTAAAAGTAATTTGATTATTTCCCATCATCCCCTTTTTTTTAACGATCTTAAAACGCTTTCAACAAACAACTCTAAAACCGAGATCATAAAACAAATTTTGCAAAATGAGATCACAGTTTATACTTCACATACTCCTATAGATAAAATCAAAGGGGGGATGAATGACTATTTTTGCAATCTTATCGAATTGGAAAACATTGAGGGGTTTATAGAATCCGGACAGAATGAGATTTATAAAATCCAAGTTTTTGTTCCTGAATCACATAAAGGCGTTATAGTAGATAAAATCGCTGAAATAGGGGGGGGATGGATTGGTAACTATTCAGAATGTACTTTCTCTTCATCAGGAGTTGGAACCTTTAAACCCCATGAGGGAACAAATCCCTATATTGGTAGACACAACAAAAGGGAATATGCAAACGAAATAAAGATTGAGACTGTCATAACAAAGGATAAGATTGATTATTTAATTTCAGAGGTAGAAAAAGCACACCCTTACGAGGAAGTGGCCATGGAAGCTTTTCCTTTAGCGAGACCCATTTTCCCTTACTATTTGTGTAGAAAAGGTGAGTTAAAAGAAAATATCTCATTTATAGAATTGATTGATAGATTAAAAACAAAAACAAAACAAAAGTCTATCAGATATAATGGAGATGAAAAGAAAATGATAAAAAAAATAGCAGTATGCACTGGAAGCGGAACAAGTCTTTTACCTTATGTGGCGAAACAAAATATTGACGTATTCATTACTGGTGATGTTGGTTATCATGATTTCCAATATGCAGAAGAAAACAACTTTTCAATTCTAGAAATCACACACAGTGAAACTGAAAAATATTTTCCATTTATCTTTCAAGATTTTTTTAAAGACATGAACATTAAATTTCATCATTATGCCTTCTCATTTTTAAAAGAGTATTAAAATATGAAATTTTATAGTATAATCAATGAGAAAATCAAAATATTGTATTATGGGAGGTAGCTATGGCACTTTGGATTATCTTGGGAATAGTTTTAATTCTAGCGGTCTGGATTATTGCTACATACAACAAATTAGTCACAGAAAGAAAAAAAGTTCAAAATTCCTGGAGTCAAATTGACGTTCAGCTAAAGAGAAGAAGCGATTTAATCCCAAACCTTGTAAACTCTGTTAGAGGATACATGAAACATGAAAGCGGAACTCTTGAAAAGGTAATGGAAGCAAGGAATAAGGCTGTAAACGCAGGTTCTCCGAATCAAAGAATGGAGGCCGAGGGCGAATTAAGTGGCGTATTGGGGAGGCTTTTTGCAGTTATGGAAAACTACCCCGACCTTAAAGCAAATCAAAACGTAATGTCTTTACAAGGTGAATTGACACAAACAGAGGACAAAATCGCTTATTCAAGACAGTTCTATAATGATATCACGATGAAGTACAATACAGCTATAGAAGTATTCCCAGGAAATATTATTGCCAATCTTTTTGGTTTCAAGGCATTTGAATTTTTCCAAATACCTGAATCAGAAAAGAATGCACCAACAGTAAATTTGGAAATGTAGTTTAGATTTATTAACTATATATTCATAAAAGCACTATTGACAAAACCCTAAAATAATGGTAGTATATGCCTGCTGCTGAAATCTCAGTATGCAGGTTTTTTAAAGTATGCAAACAAGACAAGAATCAACCCCAAGAAAGCAAAAAGGAGAAGTTTCAAAAAGAAACTTCCGGCTCAGGGGTAGGGAAG
>CAZRYM010000158.1:0-4643 GCA_964604305.1 uncultured Thermotogaceae bacterium
GTGAATATGAAACTAAGCGTATTTCAATCGTCCTTTTGGTTCCGGAATATCTCTTCCTAAAAGTTTTGCTGTTTCAATCCATTCCTCAATCACTTTTTCTGTGTTGTTCAATACTTCTTGATACGAACTCCCATCAGCTGTACACCCTGGAAGTTCGGGGACTTCTGCGATATATGAGCCGTCTTCTTCACTCCAGTAAATAATCAATTCATACTTATACATCGTCTAACCCTCCCAACTTATATCTTATTATAATATTCCTAACCTGCTTAACTTGATATGGTTTGTCTTTTGCTCCATTTGGTTGGATGTTAATAATCTCTTCAATACCTTCTTTATAAAAAATATGATGACTCCCTTTTATTCTTTCATTGAAACCAATTTCGCTTAATATTTTACACAGCTCTTCAAAAAGTATAATCTTGTCCTTAGTACCACAAAGTACTTTCATTATTAATTTTTAAAGTCTACTTTGGTTTTTAGTTCATTTAGGTAGTTGAACTTGATTTTTTTGTCGTGTTGAAGTGCTCCAACTGGAATTCCTGGATGTATGTTTAATGCTTTGGCAAATCTGATGATTTCTTCTTTGCTAATCGGGTTGTTAATGGATTTCTTGAATTGCTCATAATTCTGTCGCCCTTGGTAAATGACTTCCAAGGCAAATTGATCTGCTTCATTTTCAATTTGATTATCACAAGATTCAATGTCGATAATGGTCCTTTTATTGTGAAGTATGATATGGCCTGCTTCATGGAAAAAAGTGAACCAAAAATGATCGTTTCTCTTTTGCCTTAGACTGAGTGCGATGATAGGAGTTTTATTATACCATTGACTGATTCCGTATAGTTTTACTCCCTTAATCTCGGGGTATTTTATGAGAACAACTCCTGATTCTCTACAAAGTTCAACCATCTTTTCCCAAACTTCTTCAAAATTTTCGTTAATGGTTAGTTTTCTAATTTCAAGAAGCGCTTTTTTGAATTTTGATTTATTGTATTCCGGGAAGGCTTTTTCGGAGCCGTTGTAAATAATGTCATCTGCGTATTTTTTTGTAATCTGAAGCCATACGGCAACTGATTCAGTTGACGGGGGGGTGTTTGACTTTCTGAAATTTGTTTCTAATTTCAAATTTGAATAATAATCGTAGAAACTTTTTCTGTCCGAAACGTTCAGAAATTTCAAAAGATTGATGCAACTTTCAATAAAATCATTTGTTTTTGCTATGATCCCATGCTTTTTCAATTCTTTAAAATCAAAGTTTTTTTTGAACCATTCCGATTCTTCAGCAACTTCATTTTCCAGTTTTATTTGCTCCTGGTATCGACTATAATCTTTTGCGAATCCATTTAATATTCTGTCGTTGATTCCAAGTGCCAATGAAATTTTATTTGCTGAAGCGGTTGTTAAATTTGTTTTTTGATTGATAATTTCGCTTATCAATTTTTCGGATAAATCTGTTTTTTTGGATAGTTCTGTTTGTGTCATGTTTCGCGCTTCAAGTACTTCTTCTATATATTCACCTGGATGTATTCCGTATCCATAATCCATTTCGTTAATGATAATCAATCACCTCCTGTATTTCTGCTATGTTTTCACCATTCTTATTTTCTATAACTCGAAAAACCAATCGATAATTCTTGTTAAGGTCAACTGCAAAGCAATTTTCATAATCGCCTGACAAAGAATGCCTTCTTTCTGGTGGAGTATGCGGTATATCTTCAATCTCTTTTGCATAACGGATTGTATTAATTCTCATCATTATCTTCCGTGCTATTTTTGACCCGTATTTTTTTGTCAGATTTTTTGTGTTTTGAAAATCCTTTTCTTGTTTTCTATCTTTAAACCGTATCTCCATATCTATATCTTACCATATAGGTAAAGAAAATATATTACATTAAGAATATTATAAAGTAAATTTTATAGCTTATTATTTGTCTATTTTCTTAGCAACATTGGTGCTTCTTTGCTTGATAAGACCAAAAGGATGGAGTGAGTTTGTTCCATAAGTGTAGACAAAGTGAGGGATAAAATCCAGATTTAAACCAAGGAGACGGAGGTGTTGGTTATTGGGTTCAGTTTTTAATCTCTGATATTTAGATGAAAAACGCAGAAGTAAACTCGGTTTATTTCTATTATAACAGAAATATTTATGTGTTATCGGTATAAGAAAAAGCAATAGTACTCCTGTACAGGTAGCGAGAAAAGAATTGAAAAAATAAAAACCTCCCTATATAATGGAACACCACAAAAAATTACAGGGAGTAACCAAAGAGACTGACCCCGTGGTTATATGAAGCAGTATAGACAAGGGTATTTTCAAAAGTTTCCTTCTCTTTTGGCTTTTTCCTTCCTTTGAAAACACACTTTTCTGAATGTAAATGTCAAATATTTTCGGAAAAAAATGATAAATAAAATTACATAAATTTCATCCTCTTTTTAAATATTTCATGAAGCGATAGGGGAAGCGATTCTATAGGGGGACCCAAAAAACCAAACAACAGAAGCGTTGTGAAACTATAGCTACGACCTTGAGGTTAAAAAAGCAATCCTGAAGAATGAGTGGGATTGCTTTTAGAGTTTGTGATGAGGTACAACTAAAAAGAATTAATACGGTTTTGCCCTACACACAGGAAACTGTTAATTAAGAATTCTTAGAGAAAAAGGTATCAAGCTTATGAATATCTTGCATATCCAGCAATTCAAGGGATAGATCATCCAGTTTTAAAGGATTCAGTGTCACCAGTCTTTTATAATAATCGGGTTCAATACCAGGAGATTTTTTGTCATCATCTTCCATAAGCGTTCTTCTTTGCCTTCTTCTCTTCCTTCATCCAATAATTTTTCGCTAATGTTTGCACGCCATCACTCCTTTCCAAAGAAGCCTTGATCAATTCTTCCGTTGTTATATCTGATTTCTAGTTTAACAAATAAACAAGTCCCAAATCAAAAATCTCATTTGCCAGTTGGATATCTGCTTCGTTTTCTACTAATGAGACGAACTCCATGTGACTGTATAATTGGTTTATCCAAAGATATTGCGAAAAAGACAAAACTGCATCGAATCAAAAAAATGTGACAAGATCATCTTGATCAATTTTGCCGATATACTTTTCCAGTTTTTCAGTTCTGAATGGCGTTCCATGGGATGGCACAATATAAGGTATCTCCATTTCCAAGATCATTCGCCAGGAAGAATACACATCATCGATGTTTTCGTTGAACACCGTAAGCTGTTTTCCTCCGATCAAATTGTATGTTGTTGAAGTCAGGTCACCGCATATGAGATATTCTTCGTTGTAAAGCAGTGAAATTGAATCTGAAGTATGACCTGGAGTGAATAGAATCTTCCCTTTGATCCCAATTTCATCAGGCAAATCAAAGGCTTCACCCCTCACAATGATATCAGTATCACGCACTTCATAAGGGGGGAATGTCAAGTCCCACTCTGATTTGAACAGTTGTTTCGTTTTGAATGCGAGAAGGGCTATTCTGTTGAATAACCCTCCGCCGTTGTCTTTGTTATTGGCACCATTTGCAAGAAGAGGGATAGACTTCTCATGAAGGATTACCTTCGATGAGGGGTTAAGCGAAACTAAATCATTGATAAACCCGACATGATCATCATGTGCGTGAGACAACAAAACATAATTGATCGATGAGGGATCAATGTGATGGTCTTCCAAGTAGCTGGTAAATGTTTTGAAATCCCAAGGATAACCTGTATCAAATAGTAAGTACCCCCTTTCTGCTTGCAAGAGGAATGCTTTGGATTCATCCAGTTCAATAACATGGATATGTTCTGGCAATGAGACTTGATAGTTCATTTCATTTGCTAAAAAGTACCCGAATATCAAAGCAATGAGTACTCCGATAAGAGCTAAGATTCGTTTTTGTCCTTTTTTCATTTGTTGACTCCATTTCCTGATAATTTTATTGAACAAATCATAAAACCATATGTGTGGTTCTTGCGGTTACACTTAAGACCTTTGAATACCCATTAAAAGGGCGTTGCAGCTTTTCTACTTTTGCAAATTTAAGTAATAACTAGAGAACCAGCCTTTTGTTTGTTTCTTTAACTCCGATAGCGGTTATTTTTCCAGATAAACAGAACGCCTATGCCCAACTTCAAGAATTACAATGATAATCCGATCATCTTCAATCATTGCCAGTATCCTGTAATTTCCTACCCTGTAACGCCATTTATCTTTCAAATTCTCTTGAAGACTTTTTCCAAATTTTCTTGGTTCTGTACAATTAACCAGCTTTTTTTCAATATAGGAGATGATGAAGGCAGCAGTCAGTCTATCGATCTTTTTAAGTAGTATTAAGGCTTTAGATGTATATTCTACACTGTATGTCATAGACCCAGTTCTTTTTTAACCGTTTCATGACTGAATCTTTCTTTTTCTTTCTCTTCTTCCCAAACTTTGTTAAAGAGGGCAAGATCGTATTCGTCCTCTATTTTTTCGATAACAGCTTGACGAATAAAGGAAGAAAGATCCATGTTGTGCATTTGCGCATATTTTCTGATCAGTGCATCATCTTTCTCATTTAATCTTACGGATATTGTACTCATGTTGTTTCCTCCCTCTTGTAATACAAAGTATTACCTGTGGTTATTATATCATAGAATGCTCAAATCT
>CAZRYM010000159.1:0-4585 GCA_964604305.1 uncultured Thermotogaceae bacterium
TGGGCAAGTATTTTATCAAAGGGCTGATGGCCGGGAGTGTTAAAGGGTAAAAAAATTTAATTGAAAAAAAAGGGGGCACAAGGGACTGGAACCTTGGTTATCGTATCAAGGGAGAGATGGGACAGGGTCAGCGATTGCCGTATCACTGACCCTGTCCCGTCGGAGTTCAGAATCTACCGAGGGGACCAGTCCCCTCTCTGTTTATAAATTTACCAGAATCAAGGCGATGATGGTTACTACGATGGAAAGTTTTTCCTTCAACTTCAACTTCTCCCCGAAGAAGATTGTGCTTGCAAGAGTTATCAACGTAATGCTCCCGGCGCTGTAGATGGGGAAGACGACAGCCGTTTTGATATGATCCAATGACATGATGAGGAAAAAAGACGAAAAAAGATTGGGAACTCCTACTGCAAGGCCTGTGAGAAAGTCCTTAAGTTGAAATTTCTTTCGATTCTTTTTTACAAGAGAGAAACTAAGACTAATGATGAAGGCTGAAAAAAAGACAAAAAACAGGAAGACGTTTTTATCAGCAGAATCCGCTGCGTATTTCTGGAAGATCTTGTTGAAAAATTCAGCCATCCCTCCGAAGATGAAAAGGAATATAAGATCGATGTGAAAGGTTTTTTTCTCCCGTTTAGAAGGGAGATTAACCAGTATAATAGACAACAAAGCAAGGGAGATGCCAATCCATTGGATGAGAGCAGGCATTTCGTTCCAGATGATAACTGAGAGAATCATGGGAATAAGGATCCCCATTTTTCCAAATGCCCCCGATAAAGAGGCGCCGCTTTCCCTTACACTTCTCTGATACAGATAAAAAGAGAGGAAAAAAAAGACCCCCGCCAGAGTACCAAGCCAGAATGAGAAAAAGGACCACGGTGTTCCTTCTATTAGAATTAAAATAAGGCTGGTTGTAAAGGCTATCAGATAATTAGACGTTGTTACTAAAAAACGATTCATGTTGCTTGTCTCCGAGAACTTGAATATAAGCGCTATCGAAGAACTGCATAAGATTGCAAGTATTAAATAAATCATAGAATACCCCCTTGTTGTTCCTATTCTATATTGTTTCCTAACTAATTTAACTACAAAGAAAATAAAATTCTGAAACAAAACAGTAAATATCGTAACCGATATAAAAAGAAAGTTGTATAATAGATAAGAAAAACAGAAAGAGTATCAAGGTTGCCGAATTTCTTTCCAACAAAGGCAAACTATAAAATGCTCGTGAGAAAAAAATCTGAATATGACATTTAAAATTAGTGGGGGTCCTTTCATGAAAAATTTTGTTGTTGTTTTTTTAATCGTTACCTGCTCTATTATGACATTTTTGTCCTGTGTCAAAAAAGAACCGATGACACCGTTGGCATTTCCGATTAACATCTACCCGGTACAGGCAGCACTCATTGAAGAAAATAACTTCTACGCCAGATGGACCAAAAATACAGACGGAAACCATTATCCCGTCACCTACACTTTGATTTATGCGCGTACAGTGGAGGAACTTGAAGACAGCTTTGGATATGAAACCCAAAACAATTACTTTTTATTCCCCCATCTGGAAGGCGGCGTTTGGTTCTGGCGGGTGAAAGCAACAAACCCCAAAGGACAAGAAGTCCTCTCCCCCATATGGACCTTCACAATTGATGCAGATGGACTGCCCATCCCGGCCGATCCTGCACAAGTTCCTCCCGATCCCGCACTCATCGTCAGTTCTATAGGAGAGACAAGCTTTACTTTGAATTGGCAAGATTACATCGACCCCTTATACCCCACAAATCAAATCACCTACACCATCAACGTTTATGAAGACAAGGAACAAATTACCTATAGAGACCAAACCAAAACCAGCCAACTCATCAGCGACCTGGCCCGAACAGCTCCGGCGACCACAGCCCAAACCACCGACACCACCCTTCGCTTTCAAAACATGCAGGCCAACACCCATTACCTTTGGACACTCATCGCTATTGCTGACGCCAGTCGAACCACCGCTGTGGGAAACGGATCGGTAACAACCGGCAACCGCTCCCCAACCCAACCCGAATTGTTGAACCCCACCGATCAAGCCACCGAAGTGGCCACTAACATCACTCTCGATTGGACGGAAAGTACCGACCCCGATGGAGACCCCTTCAAATACTACGTCTACATCGACACCGTTCCCAACACCAACCGAACAAAAACCATCGAAGGCATAGACGAAACCCATTACCAACCCGACGGATTGGAAGAAGGGAAAACCTATTACTGGTTCATCCTGGTCAAAGACGACAACGGCGGTGCAACGCGCACTCAAACACACACATTTTCCACAAAAGCCTTTGAAGGCTTAAGCATCCCTCACACCCCCGTCCCCCAAAACGATAGCTCTGACATCGATGCCCTGCACCCTCCTTTATTAAAATGGGAACATGATCCAAACGGTAAGGCCATCACCTACAGCGTTTATCTATCCACCGACCCCAACAAGATGGAAAAACAAGCCCAAAATTTAACCGACAAGACATATCAAATACAAGAAACCCTTAAAAGCAACACCAAATACTACTGGCAAGTGGCAGCCGTCAACACCCAAACAGCAAAAACCACTCTGAGCGGGGTATGGACATTCAAAACAGACATCATCCCATCACCCACACAAACCAGTGCCCAGACCAACCGGGAAGGCACACAGATTGAATTGACTTACGACAAACCCATGAAAGACCCGACGGGTAAACACAACCAGTACAACGTCAAAAAGGAAATCAAAACACAAAATCATAGAGACACATACCTCATTAAAACCACAAAAATAGAACAAAAACCCGGCACCACCGACACGTACCTCCTAACCCTCAGCCAAGCGGTGGCACACACAGACAACCTTACCCTCGACTACATCCCGGGCAACATCCAATCCACCGATGGGGGATACCTGCAAGCCTACACCAACTATTCCATCGACAATCAAGTCCCTGGAGACAAGCCCATCATCACAAGGGCTTACACCATTCAGACAACAAACACACCTACAAGCACACACCTCATCGCCGTAAGCTTTGACAAAGCCATGAGAGAAGCTGAAGCAGAAACCGTTAACCAGTTCAGTATCCATCTCAACGGACAACCCCGACCCATCCAAAGCCTGAGCCCCCATCCCACCGACACCACCTGCTATCTCATCCACTTGCAGGAATCGCCTCCCATCGTCTACGGGGACTCCTTAAGTCTCACCTATGTAAAAGGAAGTGTACAAGCCCAAAACGGGGCGTATCTGGAAAGTGTTGCAAACTATCCAATCGAAAACACCGTAGCACCACTTCCTCCTGAAGTCCAAAGCATACAAACCAACCCCGGTGGAGAGCAACTCCTCCTCACCTTTGACAAAGGGATGGAAGAGCCCATCAATGAACAAGGCAACTTCACCCTCACCCTCACAGATGGGCAAGGCAATCCCATAGAAGTCATTACTATTCAAAGCGTGAACTTGTTAGGAAACAATTACAAACAACTCATCATGACATTGGAAAACAAAATACCCTACAACCAAAATAGCAGACTCACTTACACCCCCGGTAACATCCGAAGTCAAGAGGGCGCAAAACTAAAAGCCTTCACACAGCCAGTAACGAATAAAGTCTCAGCTCCGCCCCAAGTCCAAAGCCTGTACACGGACAACACCGGAGAGCAACTCCTCCTCACCTTTGACAAGGCCATGACAGTTCCTGAAAGCCAGGAAGACAACTTCACCCTTACCCTTCACCGAGTCATTGCCAGTGGACAAAGACAAACAGAAACATTAACCATCACACAAGTGGAACGGGCAAATAACACCAATCAATACCTCCTCACACCCGAAGCAATCATTCATAACGGAGACAGTGCCACGCTCACCTACACCCCCGGCGCCATTCAATCCCAGGATGAAGGATGGCTGCAACCGTTTACGAAGCCAATCACCAACCTGGCAGAAGGGGATTCCCCGGTTGTGAGAGAAGCCCGATTAGACGAGAACGGGACAACCATAGCCGTGACCTTCAGTCTGAAAATGGAAGATAATCCCAACACCAAGAAGCATCAGTTTACCATCCGAGCGGATGGACAAACAAAAACCATTACCGCTTTACACAGAAAAGCAAATGATTCGTATGTTTATATTTTTACAATAGAAGACGCTATCGTATTTGGCCGGCAAGTAACCCTCAGTTACACAAAGGGAACCATAAAGGCCGAATACGGAAGCCTTTTGGAAAGCTTCATGGACTATCCCGTAGAAAACACCGTGAAACCCATTGCTCCACAAGTGCAAACCGCCCAAACCAATACTGCAGGAGAGCAAATCACACTGACCTTTGACAAGGATATGCAAGCACCGGTGAATGAAGCGAATCACTTTACTGTGGAAGTTACGGATGGACAAAGTCCTCAAAACAACAGCAGAGAAACGTTGCCAATACAAACTGTCGAATTATCCCAAACCGACAGCAAACAGATGATCCTCACCATAAACGGCGCCCTTCAAAACGGACAGAGTGCCCGGCTTCATTACACCCCCGGCAACATTCAAAGTCAAGAGGGGGCAAAGCTGGAAGCCTTTTCA
>CAZRYM010000160.1:0-4501 GCA_964604305.1 uncultured Thermotogaceae bacterium
GCGGCCGGTATCGAGCTTAGCCCGTCGGATCGATGGTGCCAGGCATTGGCGATCATCCTTTCTTCACAAGTAGCTATTCACAACAGATTTGGAGGGGTTGTTCCTGAAATAGCCTCCAGAAAACACCTTGAGGCAATTAATCCCATGATTGATACTGCTTTGAAGGAAGCGAGGTGTGATTTCTCCGATATTGATGCCGTCTGTGCAACAATTGGCCCGGGGTTGATAGGGGCTTTGCTGGTTGGGGTATCTGTTGCAAAGGCGATTGCCTTTACAATGAATATCCCGTTTATAGGGGTTAATCATCTGAAGGGACACATTTATGCCAACTATCTGATTTATAAAGATTTGAAACCGCCATTCATGGTTCTCTTATGTTCCGGTGGCCATACTCAGCTTATATTTGTAGAAGAGCATGACACTTTCAGACTGGTGGGGAACACCTTGGATGACGCTGCCGGGGAAGCCTTTGATAAAGGTGCAAGAATATTGGAATTGGGCTACCCGGGGGGACCTCACATCCAAAAAGTTTCTAAAGAAGGAGATAATCGAGCTGTTGATTTCCCCAGGGCATTGCGGGAAAAGGACAATTTTAATTTTTCCTTTAGTGGGCTGAAAACATCTCTTCTCTATCACACCCGTAAGCATCCCGATGACGATATTTCGAATGTTGCAGCAAGTTATCAGGAAGCCATTGTTGACAGTCTCGTTGAAAAAACATTCAAGGCTGCAAGGAAATATGGAACAAGAAATGTGATCTTTGCCGGTGGTGTAGCGGCAAATGAACGATTGAGAGAAAAGGCACACCATAAAGGATACAATTGGAAATATCAGGTTTATTTTCCTCCTCTGGAGTTTTGTACTGATAACGCAGCGATGATAGCGTCAGCTGGTTGGCAACGTTTCGAAAAAGGAGATTATGATTCTCTGGAAATGCCTGCTAATTCATCTCTTAAGATTTGAATGTGAATACTGTTAGTTTTGTATACGTCTATTAACTACAAACAAAAACATTTATAGGAGATGATTGGATGACAGATGAAATTATAAAAACAGGGGAACAATTTGAAGACTTCGTATTAGCAGACCAGGACGGAAATAACTTTAATACGGCTGAATTAAAGGGCAAAAAAGTCCTTTTGTCCTTTCATCCTTTAGCTTGGACATCTGTTTGTCGTGATCAAATGAAAGCAATAGAAGAGTATTACGAAGAATTTGAGAAAATCGGCATTGTTCCATTAGGTATTAGTGTTGATTCCAGTCAGTCAAAAAAGGCTTGGTCTGAAAGTTTGGGTTTGAAGCATTTAAAATTGCTAGCGGATTTTTGGCCCCATGGAAAATTGGCGAAAAAACTTGGAATCTTTTTGGATGACAAAGGCATTTCAAAACGTGTGAATATTCTTTTGGATGAGGATAGAAAAGTTATATGGACTAAAGTTTATCCGATGAAAGAAGTACCTGATTTTCAGGAAATTATAAATAATTACAAATAACGGGAGGGGTTATTGTGCGGTTGAAAGAGTTACTCAATGTTGCTTTAAAGATCGAATCGGACGGTTATGAGATGTATTCAAATCTCGCAGAGGAAAATGATGGAGAATTGGAAAAACTTTTTAAAAACCTTGCAGCTCAGGAAAGAGAGCATCAAAAGCGTTTTAAGCAGATTTTTGATAGATGCATGGAAGACGAGAAGCAGTACGCTGATTGGACAGATGATGAGAATGCAGGTTATCTCATGTCCTTTGCAGAGCTTTCCATATTCCCTAAACTTTCCGGTAGTGTCAAACCTGAGAACATCAACGATGCCATTGACATGGCAATAGAAGTGGAAAAGGACAGTATTATTTTTTACTCCGATTTAAAGAGATATTTCAAAGATAAGGAAACCATTGACAATATTATTGCCGAAGAAAAGAAGCATTTAATGGATCTTTTAAAGTCAAGAAAATAAAAAAAAGAAGATAAGCAATAAAAAGGGGCTGTCAATATTTCTTGACAGCCCTTGCTACGGGGGATGGTCGAACACAAATTTCAAAACTCAAAATCGAGCCTCTACGTTGACCTTCAAAGGAAATATTACCATATTTTGAAAGCCATGTCAAGCTATTACATGTTATAGGTCATTAGCTTATTAATACTGCTTATTTCACCACTTTTCATTATGAGTTAAAATAATCATTCCCCGATAATCTTGACTAAAACCCGTTTTTTCCTTTTTCCGTCGAACTCACCGTAAAAGATCTGCTCCCAGGGACCAAAGTCCAACTGTCCTTCAGTTATTGCCACAACTACTTCTCGACCCATCACTTGTCTTTTCATGTGAGCATCTGCATTGTCTTCAAAGCCGTTATGCTGATACTGGCTATGAGGTTTTTCAGGAGCAAGTTTTTCAAGCCATTTTTCATAATCAGCGTGTAAGCCGCTTTCATCATCGTTGATGAACACACTGGCGGTGATATGCATGGCATTACACAACAAAAGCCCCTCTTGGATGCCACTTTCTTGAAGACACTCTCTGACTTGTGGTGTGATGTTGATAAATTCCCTTCTTTTTGTGGTGTTGAACCACAATTCTTTTTTGTATGATTTCATGGTTGACCTCCTCGATGTTTAATGATATACTTTAATGGGTGATTCTTGAAACCCGCATAAATAGCGTTAAAGACAAATAAACGGTAATATAAGAAAATAGTTAGGAGATGATGTAAATGAATCAAAAACGTGTATTAAAAACAAATTTAATATTATTATTGGTGTTATCTACCATTCTGACTGCTCAGAGATTTCTAACCAGTGACACCCAAATTGCCATAAATGTCTTAATTGCAACAGGTTCAACGTGTGCGGTAGCTTTACTTGTATATTATTTTAACATGCCTTTCTTTCTGAAAGGACTGATTATGTCCATTTCACCATTTTACGCGGCACTTTCTCTGTCAATTATACTGGGAGGTATTTCTCACATGTTCCTGATTTACATGGGGGCTTTTGTATTGGCAGCGTTATATTTTAATACTAAACTCTTAACGGTTTCAGGCATTATCATCAATGTTTCGATTATAATTGCTTATATCATCAATCCTGTTGGTTTACTGGGTGCAGATGCTTCAACGAGCGATTTGATCGTGAAAATGGGGATGATTGATTCAACGGGCTTTCTTGTCTTATATCTTTTGACTAAGTGGGGAAATGAGGCGTTGAACAAATCGTCAGAAAATCAAAAAAAATCAGATAAACTACTGAGTGAATTGCATGAACGGGTGGAACAGTTGAAGAAAACAACTGTAGAACTGGATAGTTTGATTAAAAAATCAAAGGAAATGTTCGACGTGAGCGTTTTAACCAGTTCTGAAATCACTGAAACGACTTCTCAGATTGCAGAGGGTGCCAGTCACGAAGCACAGATTGCCAATGAGATTCAGCATAGTATGGAGATCATTGAACCAAAGATAGCCACTACAGAGGAAACGACCAATGAGATTGCCTCTGTTTCCCATGAAATGATGAAGGATGTGAGTGAAAGTAAAGGTGAAGTGAAAGGTTTGAATAATATCATGGGCATGATTGGAGAAAATGATACACAACAGAGAGCTTCCATGAAAGGGTTACTGGATAATATTAAAATGGTTGCAGAGTCATTAAAGGGCATTTCCGAGATATCAGATCAAACGAATTTATTGGCATTAAATGCCGCTATAGAGGCTGCACGGGCGGGGGAAGCCGGAAAAGGCTTTGCTGTTGTGGCGGATGAAATCAGAGGACTGGCGGATAAAAGCGGAGAAATTGTGGGAGACATCAACCATCGAATCGATAACATGGTTGAAAGCGCTGATCAGTTCATCGAAAAATCTGAAGAACTCTCCTCAACCATAGAAGATGGAGAAAGACACACCCAGTTATTCAAGGAACGTTTTCAAAAAATGGAAGAAGTCTTTCAACAAATCTATGAAGATCTTCAAAGAGGACAAAACGAGATCAGTGATGTGGCAGAGGAGATCAAAAAAACTCTTGAATTGGTTGTGAGAATAGCCGCCATTTCTGAAGAAAATGCCTCATCAACGCAAGAACTCTTTGCTTCTACCGATGAGTTGAAAAACCAGATTCATTCCCTTTCCGCTGAGATGGAAAAAATCGCTCAACTGAAAGATGAGCTTAGCCGCTCCATGCACGGTTAGGCTTGGGTGATTGAGTTTTGTTGATGCTTTTTCTAATACTGGTTGCTTTTATAACGGGGCTCCTTTTAGGTTTAAAAAAAAGATTGAGATTTTTAAGCAAATTTAAAATTATACCGTTGATTACTTTGTTATTACTCTTTTCAATGGGTACTGAGATTGGTCAATCTCAGGAGATCATGGACAATCTCAATTCAATTGGTCTTAATGCTTTTTTTATCGCTCTTTTTGCCGTTGCAGGAAGTTTTCTTGTAACGCTTGTCTTTCTAAAAGTTTTTAAGAATAAAAATGGTGAAACCAATGATTGATATTCTCATCATGATAGCGGC
>CAZRYM010000161.1:0-4471 GCA_964604305.1 uncultured Thermotogaceae bacterium
ATTGTAGGGGCAACCCTTGTGGTTGCCCTTTATTGAGAAAGCAAAACAAGGACAACAAGAAACATCAATACACAAAGGAGTCTGCTTCCAAATGCCAAATAACAACAACAAAAAAATCCCGGAGATTAACACCTCCGAGGAAGAGTTTGTTGGTTCCAAACCAACTCTAAAAGAAACCGAAGCTCGTAACAAAGCCATAATAAATGCTACAAAAGCCGGCACTTGGGAATGGAATATTCAAACAGGTGAGACGATAATCAACGAAAGATGGGCAGAGATTATCGGTTACTCATTGGAAGAATTGAATCCCATCACTATTGACACGTGGAGAAGTAATACGCATCCGGATGACTTTAAATGTTGCAAGGATAAGTTGAAGAGTCATTTTCGCGGTGATACGGATTTCTATGAATGCGAGTGCCGAATGAAGCATAAAGAAGGTTATTGGGTTTGGGTGCTTGACAGGGGAACAGTCATGGAATGGACAGAGGATGGCAAACCTCTTTGGATGTTCGGTACACATATGGATATTACAAAGCTTAAAAAGACCCAGGAAGAACTAAAAAGACAGAGAAATATACTTCATGAGAGAAGTAAAGAAATCAGTTGTATTTTTAGAATGTCTGAAATCGTTCAGAGTAAAGAACAGACACTAGAGGAAATGCTTCAGCAATTTGTCAATCTCATCCCCCAGGCTTTCCATCATCCTTTGTTAACTTGGGCCAAAATTGCTTTTAATAAAGAAGTTTATCAGTCGAAAAATTTTAGAGTAACCCCCGATAAAATTTCCAGTGACATCCTTTTTCATGGAGAGAAAGCCGGTTTGCTGGAAGTTTTTATTTTAAACGAGAAAGCAGGAGAAAATACCAATCCCTTTCTTGAAAGTGAAATCAGATTGATCAGTTCGATTACTGAAAGAATAGGTCGTATTGCCGAACGGAAAGATTCAGAAACGAAACTACTTGTAAGTGAACAAAAATTCCGAACCCTTTTTGAAACCTTGGCACAAGGGGTCGTTTATCACAATAAAAAGGGTGAAATCGTTGCTGCAAATACAGCCGCTGAAAGAATACTCGGTTTATCGCTTGAACAGATGCAGGGATTGACATCCCTTGATCCCAGATGGAAAGCTATTCACGAAGATGGAACTCCATTTCCCGGGGAAGAGCACCCGGCAATGGTTGCGCTTCGGACAAACCAGCCGGTATATGGAGAGATAATGGGAGTTTTCCATCCAAAAGACGAAAAATATCATTGGATAAAAGTCAACGCCATCCCCCAATATCATCAGGGCGGAGATGAGACTTATCAAGTGTATGCCAGTTTTGAGGATATCACCGAACAAAAAGAACAGGAATTCACATTAAATGAACAAAAGGAGGAGTTAGTCGCCTCAAACGAGGAAATGGAAGCCCTGAACGAAGAAATCAGCGAAAGTGAAAAAGCTGCAAAAAAAGCCAATCAGGCAAAGGATGAATTTCTTGCCAATATGAGTCATGAACTGCGAACGCCTCTCAACGGAATTTTGGGATTCAGCGAAATTCTAAAAAAAACACCTTTGAATGATGACCAACAAAGATATTTAGATATCGTTTTTTCCTCAGCAAACCACCTGTTGGAAATCATCAGAGACATTCTCGATTTTTCGAGAATAGAGTCTGGAAGATTTGAATTGCGTCCGGAAAAAACGAATTTAAGGGTATTAATTGAGAAAATGAGCTCCGTTTTTAGATATATTGCTGAAAAAAAATCTTTATGCTTATCCGTTAAGATTGAAGACGATGTACCACAGGCAGTTGAAGTGGATAGCGGAAGATTGAGACAGATCTTGTTAAATTTACTCTCAAACGCTGTAAAATTCACAGAAGAAGGGAATATCAGCCTGAATGTCAGTAGAACGGAAAGACTTAATGGCAAAGTAAAACTGAAGTTTAAGATTGCCGATACAGGGATCGGGATAATGCCAAAAGATCAGGAGATCATTTTTCAGCCATTCCAACAAGTTGATATGTCCAGCACTCGAGAATACGAAGGGACAGGCTTGGGGCTAACCATAGTAAGTGATTTGTTGCAGAAGATGGAAAGTGCCTTACACCTTAACAGCACTTTTGGCAAAGGCAGCGAGTTTTATTTCGAGTTGTTGTTACCTTGTTATGAAGAAAAACCTAACCCTTTAAGCAAAAAGAACTCTGAAAACCCTGTGGAATATCTAGCCATTAAAAATAAAAAGATTCTTATTGCAGAGGATAATCAGATCAATATGGAATATGCACAAATAGCACTTTCCATGTTTATAAAAGACCTTCAAATCATCAAAGCCAGAGATGGGAAAGAAGCTTATAACCTTTATCTGGAACATAAACCCGATCTTATTCTCATGGATATCATCATGCCGGATCTGGACGGGTATCAAACAACGGCTATGATACGTCAGCAAGATACAAAAATACCGATTATAGCAATGACTGCAAAAGCATTAAAAGAAGACAAACAGGCTTGTATAAACTCAGGAATGGATGATTACATTACAAAACCTGTCTCCATAGCTCAATTAATAGAAACACTCAAAAAATATCTATGACCATTTTTTACCTTGATTCTGCATAAGTCTTTCATATATTGATAATTCCTTGCCCTTGAGCATATCCCTTTAATATTCTTATATAAATATTTAGAGAAAACAAGTGATACTATTTAATAGTAACTTATGTGTAAGTAACAATATGAGTGAAAATATAGCCTTGTTCTTTGAATTCCTTTGATATACTTATTTAAGGTAAAAAGATGAGACTCAAGGAGATTTGGAAATATTATCGGTATCCTGTATAATATTTTTAACGAAAAGATAAAGAAAGAAATAACATAAGGATACGTTATAGACAAAAACTAACTTTTCTTTTAAACATCACTGTAAACTGTAAATCAGTATGTTTTAAAGTAATAATTTCTGAAAGAATTCAATATTTATGGAGGTGTACGAATGAATGCAGAAGCCGGAATATACCTGACATTGAGACTTGGCAAAGAAATATACGGCATTCCAGTACTGAAAGTACAGGAAATCATTGGCAGAACGGAAATCACTGAGATTCCCAGGATGCCAAGGTTTATCAGAGGTGTCATTAATCTCAGGGGTAAGATCATCCCGCTCATGGATCTCAGGCTGAAGTTTAACCTGGAAGAGAAGGAATACACGGAAAGAACCGTCTTTGTCGTTCTCGAAGTAACTCTTAGTGACAAGAAAAGGCAGATGGGTATCGTCGTAGATTCAGTCTCGGAGGTCATCAAGCTGGAAGATTCCATGATCGAGCCGCCCCCCAGGTATGGATTCGATGTGGACAGTGAATTCATAGTGGGGATGGGAAAACTAAACGAAAAGGTCATCATGCTCCTGGACATAGAAAAGGTGCTGACTGAAAAAGAGATGGCTTTCATAGCCGAAGAAACTAAGGAGTGATGTGAATGTTTGGAATGAAAATGAAGCTTTCTGTGAAGATCTGGCTTGGATTTATCTTACTCATAGCTATAATAGCCATTGTTGGCTTTATGTCCTGGAACGGAATAACCAATTCAGCAAACAAAGTCGAAACGGCAGATGATGCCAATCGATTGGTAAAATACTCGTTGAATGTGGGCATCAATTCAAAAACCTATGAAGGAACGGGCAGTCAAACTGCCAAAACGAACCTTGCTTCTATATTACAGGATATTTATACACAAGTGGATGAAACAAAAGCCAAGCTCAACGAAGCGGCGGATCAGGCAAGAATGGATCAAATCAAAAAATATGCTCAAGAATACGAAAGACTCTTCAACCTGTTTGTCCAAAACCAGGAAGAGGATATCGCCACAACAAGACAAGATATGATCGATGATGCCGATCAATTTGTAGCCCTTTGTGATCAGATGTTTGAAAAACAATCTGCAGATCTCGAACAAGCTGTTGAAAACAACGCAGATGCTCAAACCATTGAAAATGATACACAACAAGTGAACGATGCCACAGCCTTGAAAGAACTTGCGTATCAGGCTAGAATCATCGAAAAGAATTTCCAGCTTTATCACGAGAGTAAAGACCTGACAGAAATGAAAACCCATATGGCCACGATTTTCGGTAAGATACAAGAAGCCAAGGGGATATTAAAATCACAGGAAGACAGAAATCTCTATACAACATTGGAACAGGCAGGCAGAGACTATCAACAGGCCTTTGACGAAAATGTCGAAGCCTACGATGCCGGTCAACAGTTGTCCGCACAGTTAACAACAGCAAGAGAAAACTTCCAGAGCGAAACAGATGAATTGAGAGCTCTGCAAAAGGGAGAAATGGAAGCGACACAGAGTTCAACCATCATGCTGGTGCTGGTCCTTTCGGTTGTGGGAGTTATTTTTGGTGTAGTCGTTGCCCTCTTAATTGTGAGAAGCATCGTAGGACCTTTGACAAAGATCAACAACAACCTGAGAGACGGGG
>CAZRYM010000162.1:0-4292 GCA_964604305.1 uncultured Thermotogaceae bacterium
CGTTCCCGCTAGATGGCAATCCGGTTGGTACGCCAATCCTGTCTCACCAGGAAATCATGATTGGGCTTTCTTTTACTGTGAACCCTATGGTTGGCTTCCTGTAGATTGTTCTTTCGGAGGAGCCAGAAGGGATCGGGAAGAATACAGGGAATTTTACTTTGGAAACCTGGATGCATTCAGGATGGTAACCACAACTGGATTTATGGCACCGTTTTTCCCTGAAAAGAAATTCATCAGAAATGATCCATATGACAACCAAACAGGAGAAATGGAAACAGACTTGGGACCGGTAGAAGATGAAGATACTATTTGTATCAAAGAAATCATCCAATTTGAGGAAATATCAGATAAAAACGAAGGGAAGGCATAAATAATGAGTTTGATTAAGGATCTGCAATTCAAACAGGAAGAATTCGAATACGAAGTTCCATTTCATATTACAAATAGTGTGGCAACTTCTTCAAAGGTCATTACTGTTGAGCTGATGTTAGATAATGGAATAGTGGGACTTGGACAGGCTTCCAGATCTTTCCGTGTCAACGGTGAGGTTTACGAAGGATTGTTAAAATACAGGAACGAGATATTGGATAAGATCAACGGCCTTGATGTAAGAAATTACAAAAGAATATTTGACCAGATCGATAAATTTTCCCGAACAGCACCCAGCTTAAAGGCTGCTGTTCAATTCGCAGTTCTCGATGGATTGAGCCAGACTGTAAAATTACCTGTATACCAGTTACTCGGCGGGAGAAAAGACTTCATTGAAACAGATCTGACAATCGGTATCGATAATTTGGAAACAACCGTCATCCGCGCTAAAGAGGCTTTCGACAAAGGGTTTAACACGCTAAAGCTCAAAGTGGGGGAAGATCTCAAACACGATATCGACAGAGTTTTAGCTGTGTCTGAAGCGACAAAAGGTGCAGGCTATATTGTAGATGCAAACCTTGGATACACGGCAAAAGAGGCCATACAGTTTGCGGATCAAATGTATAAAAACTCTGTAAATATCAGAATCTTTGAACAACCTGTTGATGTTTACGACTTTGATGGTATGCGCCTTGTTAGAAACAACTGTTATTATCCCGTAGGGGCTGATGAAACATGTAAAACCAAATACGATGCCATGAGACTTGTACGGGAAGATTGCGTTGACTACATCAACATCAAATTAATGAAGTCAGGACTTTCAGATGCATTGGCAATTGTTGAGATCGCACAGACAGCGAATAAAAAGCTTATGATCGGTTGTATGGGAGAAGGTGGGGTAGGGGTAGGCCAGAGCGTTCATTTCGCATGTGGTACCGGCGCTTTTACTTATCATGATCTTGATTCCTGCTTCCTTTTGAAAAACCCTGAACAGATCCGTTTCAGATCCGAAGGCAATAAGCTTTATCCAACATTCTAAGTGATAACATGTTCTGCTATCTTGACGGAATTTTGACGGATAAAGATCAAAAAAACATTAGAATAGAAAACAGGGGGTTTACCTTTGCAGATGGCCTTTTTGAAGTGATTCGGATCATTAAAGGCATCCCCTTGTTCCTTGAAGATCATTATAAGAGGATGAAAGAAAGTGCGGATTTTTTTAAAATTCCCTTTCCATACACATCAAATGACTGCTATAAGCAATCTATTGAGTTGATTGAAAGAAACCAGCTCTATGACGGTGAACTCTATTGGGAACTGACAAGAGGAGATGATGAATTCCGGGAACACGGCTTTCGCAGAGAGCAAAAAGGAACCTTTGTCATACTCACCATTCCTTTAAGGCACATCAATCCGAAAAATTGGGAAGAAGGCGTTACCCTAACCCTTTATCCCGATTTAAGACATCAACTTTGTGAGCATAAGACGATTAACCTGTTGGCTAATTGTATGGCAAAGAATTTTGCCTACTCTCAAAAGGCATATGATTCTATGATGTTCAGGAAGGATGAAAAAGGACAAAAATATATCACAGAAGGCGGGAGCTCAACCTATTTCCTGGTACACGATGGAAAGATTTTTACACCGGAAATCGATAACATCCTTCCGGGAATAACAAGAAAAAAGGTCATTTCACTTTGCCAAAATGCCCGTATTCCTATTATTCAAAGACGGGTTTTTTTAACAGAAACAGAAAATGCTCAGGAGATATTCCTTGCAAGCACCGTATCTAAAGTCATGCCTGTTAAAGCGATCGGAGAACATGTGTATCCGGTTGACGGCCAAATCACCCGCTATCTCATGAAACTTTTTAATCAACGTATAGAAGAAGAAATCGAAGCGAAAAGAGATGTCAAACATGTTTAAGTTTAAACTACTCAAGAATCTTAATATTTATGCTCCAATGGAACTTGGAAAACAGGATGTTTTATTGTATGCTGACAAGATCGTCAAAATAGCAGAAAATATAACTCCTCCATTTACCCAGGAAACAGAAATGGAAGATTATTCGGGATACTATTGTTTTCCGGGGTTTGTCGACGGACATGTCCACATCATAGGAGGTGGTGGTGAAGGTGGATTTTTCACCAGAACCACCCCTCAAACTGAGTTGGATTTTTTCAAATCCGGCACTACTGCCGTCATAGGAGTTTTAGGAACGGATGGCATCACCAGAACCCATAGGGAATTACTGGGACAGGCGAGAAAATTCACCCACAACGGATTGACAACCTTTCTTATGACCGGAAGTTATGCCCTCCCACTGGTAACTCTCCTTAACGATCTCCAGGAAGATATGGTATTCATCCCCGAATACATCGGTATTGGTGAAATAGCTGTATCAGATCACAGAGGTTCCGGGATAGCCGTAGATGAATTCAGGCGTATTCTGCTAAAAGCAAGGGTAGCAGGAATGCTTTCGGGAAAATCCGGAAAGGCCATCATACACATCGGTGCTGTAAAAACAGGTTTGGAATTGCTCAGACAAGCCATCGCTCAGGGAGATATCTCTGCTCTTCAGATGCTTCCAACACATATTTCAAGAACACCTCAAACATTAAGAGAGGGCAAAGATTGGATCATGCAACAAGGTGGATATGTGGATTTCACAGCAGGTGAAAAGGCCGTTGAGTCCATTAACGCTTTTCTAAAAGATAAAGTGCCTGTGGAAAGGATATTATGCTCTTCAGATGGCTGGGGATCAATCCCCGTTTTCGATGAAAACGGCAATTTTGTTTCGGTGAATACAGCCCCTGTTGATACATTACATAAAGCATTTAAGAGATTGGTTATTGATAACGGACATCCTCTAGAAGCGTGTTTAAAAATCTTTACTTCAAATGTCTCGGATTTCTTTGGCATCTCGAAAAAAGGCTTTGGTTATATTCGAGAAGGAGGAGTTGCCAGTTTGATTATTGCTGATAATCATCTGGCCATCAAAGAAACCATTTCATTGGGAGAAACGGTCTATAAAAGTTGAGGGGGATTAAATCCCTCTCTTTTTTTATAATGTTTTTAACATGCAAAATAAAGAATCTTCACAAGAATAAAGAGAATATAATGATCCCCATTCCAATAATCTTAATAAACCCAACGGGCTCTGCCAGCAATATAAGGGCAAAAGTCGTTGCGACTACGGGTTTAACGTAAAAAAGGCGCATGGCGATCGTTGCTCCCATACGGTTGACAGCTTCAAGTAAGGAGTAATAAGCAATACCGGTTACGAATATTCCCAGATAAAACACGATCAGCCATCCTCGGCCATCTAAAACCGGGATATTGAAATTCCCTGTCAAAAATAATAACAGTCCATAAATAAGACTGGGAAAAAGCGTGGAATAGGCCGTACATCTTAGAGGGCCATATCTGGCAATATGCCTTCTCAACAATACCGAATACATACCAAATGTGATAGCTGCGATGACTCCAAAGATGATTCCCGCAAGAGAATCCCCCTCAAGCATTCCGAACCCAAAGGTAATGATTCCGATCAACCCCAGAGCAATTCCTATCTTTTTTCTCTTATTCACCTTCTCACTGATGATTAAATAAGCAAAAAACGCTGTGAACAGTGGACTGGTTGATATCAACGTGGCCGCAGATGAGGCGTTCCCATATTTTACCGACAACTGCAACATGGTCATCGAGAAGATGGTATTCAAACTCCCAATAAACACGATCTTGAAAAAATCGGCTTTCACCATCTTTTGATAACCGGTTTTTTTAACAAAACCGGAGAGAGAGAATAAGAATACCCCCCCTATAAAAAAGCGCATGAAAGTCATTGTAAAAGGATCCACCACACCCATTATGGGTTTTGATACGACTTCAAGACTTGAAAACAACAATAACGCAATGGTCCA
>CAZRYM010000163.1:0-4285 GCA_964604305.1 uncultured Thermotogaceae bacterium
ATAGAATTAAAATATGGGAAAGAAATACATTGAAAAATTGTGGCACCCTTAAAAGTGCCCCCATTTAGTTTTTTTCTTTTAAACGTCTATTCCGATTTGGCAATTCTGAATCCGGATACATTGTCAAGTTGAAGGGCAGTGCACCAAACCGTTTCTCCTTCAATCAATCTGTAGCAAACTGTGGAGTTATAATCATTCCAGTCAAACCCACCGCCTCTGGCTACATGATGATTATCTTGTCCGTTATCACCGGGATAATAAGGACAAGTTTCACTATCTGCAGTATAAGCCTGATAGACATCTGAAACCCATTCACAAGCATTGCCGGACATATCAAAAGTACCCACTTCGTTGGGGAGCTTTCCTCCCACCGGTTGAGGCATATGATCATTGCTGTTATCTTCAAACCAGCCATAATCTTCGCAACAATTGTCATCGGAGGTACCGGCCCATTGATTGCCATTGCCCACCATATTCTGTCCCCCTCTTGCCGTATATTCCCATTCCGCTTCTGTGGGTAGCCTGTATCCTGTATTTGGGGGATAATCTTGCAACACAAAGGTTTGTTTGTCTTCATCCCATGCATAGGCCCGGTCCAAACCGCTGATATCCGATAGCCAATTACAATATTCAACTGCACCAAACCACGTCACATTGATAACCGGCATCTGATCATAATCGTAAACCGTTCCTTGATGGTCACCTTTCAGATCCCATCCCCATCCCGGAGAATATACAATCCCGGTTTGCTTGAAATATCGTTCATCAATGATCTTGCGACCGTTTAAATAGCCCCAACGATCTTGGTTGTTGAACTCAACTCTGGCATTGTTTAAAAATTGCACAAACTGTTCATTGGTGATCTCATATTTTCCGATAGAAAAATCCCTGACAAGTGCTACTTCATGCACCGGTTTCTCATTAGGATCTCCGTCATCGAAAGTATCTCCCATTGTAAAGATACCCCCTTCTACCATGACAGTTTCGGGAATAAAACCAAAGAGCGCTTCTAGATCGGCATCATAACCAACCATTTGGAAATCATAATCTTTATTATCACTTAATGGTGTTTCCATGAGATAAAATTCTCCTCCCCAATACCAGCCCAGGAATATCCATTGAGGTTCTTCTTTCGCATGCAGGGGGACCAAACCACTTTCAACCGCTACAATCGTATCCTCATCTTTCCATCCTTGATCATCTATTTGTATATCCCCGCCTTTCGCAGGATTCGCCCTTACAATCAAATTGTATTCAGCCAAAGGCTCAAATACTGCTTGAAATAATTCCTCTTTCTCAACGATTACCGAAATTCCACTCTCTACACCGACTAAGCCCGTCTCATCCACCCAGCCTTCAAAAGTGAACCCTTCGTTTGGAACTGCTCCCAGTTCTACTTCTGTTCCCTCTGTTACTGTCTTGCTCGCCTTTTCCGTTAACTCTCCATCGTCTATCTTGACTTTTCCTCCGTCGTTTGGGCTTGCTTCGACTGTTATTGTATCCTCACGACCAAAATTAGCCTCTATGCGTGTATTAGATGCCTCTACTATAAATTCCAAATGAGGTAAATCTTCACAATAAAGCGGAATGAGTTCTGTGGCATCAGTGTAGTACCACCCTAAAAATCTCCATTTTTCTTCTGCCCTGGCCTCTAAGTGTATTTGATCCCCTATTTTCGTCATGACTCGGTCTTCATCTTTCCATCCACGTTCTTCTAATTGTATATCTCCGCCTTCTGGCGGCTCTGCCAAGATCACGGTCTCATATTCTGCGATTGCTTCAAAAAGCGCCTTGAAATCTTTGTCCTCGTTTACTATCACTGAATACTGACTCTCTATACTGACCAAGCCCGTCTCATCTACCCACCCTTCAAAAGTAAAGTCTTCGTTAGGGACGGCTTGTATTTCTACTTCTGTTCCCTCTTTTACGGTCTTGCTCGCCTTTTCCGTCAACTCTCCATCATCTATCCTTGTCTTTCCTCCTTCTGTCGGACTTGATTCGAGACTAACTGTAAAGAGTGGTTGAACAGGAATCCTTGTAAATTGCCATTCGATGATATTTGAAAGACCCCCTCGATTGTCTGTCCCTTGAACATTAAAGATGTGGTCACCTACTGAATAACCTGTCCAGGTAGCCTGCGTGGCATCCGTAGTCTCTTCAATGCCATCCTTTGAAATTTTATAACTGTTAATATGGCCATCTTGATCTTTACCCTGCCATTGAAAGACACTCGTTGGTTCAACGATTTCACCATCCGGACCTGATACTATAGTAACTTCTGGTGGTATGTTTTCCACATCCAGGTTCAAATTAACCAAGGTGGTTACTTGCGGTTCTCCGGGTGTGATGGTGGTATTATCATTAAAATCTTGAGTAGAAGTATTATCCATAGCTTGATAGGTATTAACAGTGTAGATATATATTTGAATCAGTTGAAGCTCATCAATACTGTCATTCAACGCCTTCAAGATTTCATTTGCCCCTTCTGAAGCTGAGCTATTGAATGTTAAAACTGTCTCTCCATCAGAGCTAATGAGATGATTAAATAGTAAATACCCATTTTCAAGAATATCGGATAATTCAGGATTTTCTCCTAAATCCGTTGTTGAAATATAGGTTTCACATTTCAATGTTCCGCTTAAGTTTTCCACCTGATACGTTTGACTGTACTCGAAATAAGCAACATCGATATTGTATTCATGAAATGAAAAGAAATCATCAAAATGCATTATACCCAGAAAGGTGATCCTTGTTTCATTTAATATCTCCCGATTTTGCCCTGGGATTTGTACATTCTCAAAGGGGTTTTGAATAATCAAATCATCTTTCATTTGCTCGACTTCTTGGATTAATTTGTCAGCCTCCTCAGGCAAGGCTCCCAATTGATCTTCAAAAAGCGCTTTCGTGGGTATTTCTCCGGGAATATCCGGAACACCATTTTTCGACACACAACCGATAAGCATTATAATCAACAATACAATTAAAAAACGGATCAATTGACGCTTACTTTTTACTCCCATAATCAACACCTCCCGATGTTTTCTCGCTGATCAAAGCATGTTCTTCATCAATTAAAATTAACGAATATACACGAAAAAAACCAGCAAGATAAACCTTCTTAGTTCAAGAAGGGCTAATCAGTGTGAACTGTTGATGGCAGAAAAATAATCAGAATATTGTTAAAACTACAGCCGAGATATTTGACTTTGTATTTACAAAAAAGAATATTAAATAATACCACTATTTCTCAAAAAAAGCAAAAAAAGAATCGCGAGATTCTTATAAAACCCGCGATTCTTTCTGTTTTTTCGATAATCCGTTTTTTATTTCAATGTTTCCAACAAACTCTTAATTTCATCACTTGCAGCATAAAATTCAGGGGTGTTTCCCTCATTATCCTTGATTTGTAAATCTGCACCATACTCATGTAGGAATTCAAGCAATTCCACCCCATCCCATTTTTCCTCAGCCGCGTAATGGGCGATGGTTTTTCCTGTGGCATCCTGATGGTTGATATCTGCTCCTTTTTCCAGGAGGAAAAGGATGATTTCGGGTTCGCTGAATGACATGATCGCTTCAAAAAGCGCTGTATAACCCTGATCACCTTCAACATCCACATTCACACCATTGTCTAAGAGATATTCAATCACTTCAACTCTCCCCCGTCTGCTTGATGCTGCATGTAAAGGAGCTAACCCGTTGTCACCACGAATATTCAAATTGGCACCGTTCTCATGAAGGAATTTCACCATTTCTAAATCTCCGTAACCGGCAGCCAGGTGCATTGGTGCCAAGCCACCTTCAATTTGATTCATGTTCACATCCACACCTTTGGATAACAACCAACCCACTTTTTCTTCATCTGACTCGTAGACAAACACATGAATGTGCATGGGCATGTAATTGTTGTTATCCACTGCAAAGGGATCAGCTCCGTTGTTAATCATTTGCTCCACAACAGAATCGTATCCCTTTTCTGCAGCGATATGAAGGGGTGTTTCTCCATCGTTGTCTCTCGCATTGATATCTAACCCTTTGGAAAGGAGAAAATCAACGTTCTTATTGGAATTGATGGAGGCTGCTGTGTGAAAGAGGGTGTTTCCATCCTCATCGGCATATTGAATATTTCCTCCTGCATCCATCAACATTTGGGCTAATTCAATATCCCTCTTTTTTATGGCCATTTCAAGAGGCGTGTAGTAAGGAGAACCAACATTGGGATCAGCTCCTGCACCAAGTAATACTTTTATGAAATCATTGCCCAAACCCTTGTCGATGGCCAAAT
>CAZRYM010000164.1:0-4275 GCA_964604305.1 uncultured Thermotogaceae bacterium
TAATGACTGTCTTTCCCTCTACTTCCTTAATACTCATTTCAAAATAAGGAACTGGGGTAAGACAATCATTAATCATATTTTCAATTCTTAGCGCTTCTTCTTTTGCACTCTCTCTCAAACCTACCACATTTCCATTGTCATCTAAACCAAAAATGATCATTCCGTCATTATAATTAGCATAGGCACTAACCGTTTTTAAAAAAGTTTTTGATACTGCTTCTTTTAATTCTAATTTGTAGCTCTCCTTTGTATACACAAGCGCCACCTCCGAAATATTTCTAGTGTGATTTTACCATAAATATTTGGATATTGCAACGATAAGCGCCTCGTTGTATTTAACGTTGTATATTTAATCATTTTTTTATTCCTCGTTGCACATCGTTCTGCGACGAAGTAGAAATAGACAATAGGGAAGATTCCGAAAGACAATGGGGCCGGTTTGAAATGCAGAAACCACGGGGAAACCACGGGGTCAGTCCCCTTGGAAATTATGATATAATGTGACATCATGAATTATGAGGGGGTTTAAGATGCCAAGAGCGAGAAGATTGAAAAGTGAAACAGGGATCGATCATGTTGTTTTGAGGGGAAATAATAAGCAGACAATTTTTGAAGATGACGAAGACAATGAAATGTTTCTCGTGACTTTAGACGAATACAAAAAACAAAGTGGTTATAAGCTTTTCGCTTATTGTCTGATGGGAAATCATCTGCATTTGCTGTTGAAAACTGAAAAAGAGGATCTGGGTCAAATCTTCCAGAGAATAGGTGCCAGTTATGTTTATTGGTATAACAGAAAGTATGATCGGACCGGGCATCTTTTTCAAGCCCGTTTTAAAAGTGAGGTTGTTGAAACAGATCATTATCTGTTTGCCGTTTTACGATATATTCATCGGAATCCTTTAAAAGCTCTGATGGTTACTAATCTTGAAGATTATGTCTGGAGCAGCTATCGTGAATATCTTGGTTTAAACGATGATCATTACGTGGATAGGGATTTTATTCTAATGCTGTTTCATGAAGACAGGGATAAGGCTGTTGCTGACTTTAAGACGTTTAATGAGATTATGACCGATGAGAGATGTTTGGATATATCTGAAAAAAAGCGTATTACGGATGAGAAAGCGATTCTAATGATAAAAAAGAAATATGCGCTCAATTCTTCCAGAGATGTTCAGCGTTTTGATCTCAATAAAAGAAAGCAGTGTATCAAATTTTTGTTAACAAAAGGCTTATCCGTTCGGCAAATTTCAAGGGTAACGGGTATTAGTAGATATTTTATCTATTCTGAGGAATCTCAGAAAATTTAAAAAAGCAGTCCTGTAATACTTTCTGTTTTTACCAGAAATATGAACCTCGCCCCTCTTCATCCCCACACCCCTTATGCTATAATAAAACCGGTGGTGATACCCATGAAAAAAAGAATACCCTACGGCATTGGTAACTTCGAAAAAATTAGAAAAGAAAACCTGTACTATGTGGATAAAACTCGAACTATAAAAGAACTGGAAAACCATCAATACCCCTTCTTCATCCGTCCAAGACGATTCGGAAAGTCCTTGCTCATTTCCACTCTTGAGAACTACTACGACATCGAAAAAAAAGAGGACTTCGATGAACTCTTCAAAGGCCTGTGGATTCATAACAACCCCACCGAAGAAAGGAATTCATACCTCGTTCTCAGACTGGATTTTTCAGGAATAGAAACAAGCCAAGGCAAACAGACACTGTATGAATCTTTTACAGATAAAGTAAAGAATAATGTACTGGTCTTTCTCCATAACTATAAGACCCGTCTCCATAAAGACATCTATACTCAAGTTCAAAACGAAAAGGATCCGGAACAAATCATATCTTCTGTTATTACAGTATTAAAACAAAGCAAACAACAAGCCTACCTCCTCATTGATGAGTACGACAATTTTGCCAACGACCTCATTGGTGCAAACGAAGACAACCTCTACTACGAAATTCTCAGCAAAACCGGATTCGTAAGAACCTTCTACAAAGCCATCAAATCCGGAGCCCAAGAAGGCGCCATCTCAAGAATATTCCTCACAGGTGTCAGCCCCATCATGCTGGATGATCTCACCTCCGGATATAACATCGCATCCAACATCACACTGGATAAAGAATTTAACGACTCACTGGGCTTCACACAATCAGAAACAGAAGCCATCATGGACTACTACAACATCGCCGGGGAAGAAAAAAGAAAAAAGGCCCTTGAAGATATGAAAAACTATTACAACGGGTACCTTTTTAACAAAGATGCTCAAACCCGATTGTACAATCCCGATATGGTTCTTCATTTTATGAAATACTTTCAAAACGGAGAATACCCAAACAAGCTCATTGATATGAACGTAAAGACAGATTACAGTAAAATACAACGCCTCATCAACGAAGACCGACTAAAAGAAGGAAGCAAAATCGAACAAATCCTGGAAGAAGAAGAAATCATCACCAAACTCATCGAAATGTTTCCACTGGAAGCCATCACCAACAAAGACGAACTCATCTCACTCATGTTCTACATGGGCATGCTCACCATCGACGAACCCATCCTGGCCAACGTCAAACTCAGAGTCCCGAACCTGGTCATCAAAGAAATCTATTGGCAATACATCTACCGAAAAGTCAATCGTGCCCTGGGAGACACCGTAGACATCTACTCCATCACAAAAGCAACTCAAATACTGGCAGAAACAGGCAACCCAAAAGCCTTCATCGAATACGCCTACGACAAAGTCATGCAATACATCTCCAACAGAGACCTGATTAAAATGGAAGAAAAGCACATTAAAATGATCTTCCTGTCCTTCCTATCCATGAATGAAATCTACATCCCCTACTCAGAATTGGAAATGAATAAAGGCTACTCGGATATAGTCTTAGTACCAGATACAAGGTATGATGTCAAAAACTCCCAAATCTGGGAACTCAAATACATCAAAGACAACGAAGACCCCCAAGAAAAAATCAAAGCAGCCAAAGAACAAATCAAACGATATGAACAAGACCAAAAATTCCAACGACTAGCACAAGAAACAACCATACACAAACACATCATCCTCGCCTACAAAGACCGAGTAGAGATATTGAACAAAGACGGGGGTAAAAAAGGGCGTAGGTGACAAGGAACGGGGTTGGACAAAAGCTGGGGTAGACAAAGACGGGGAAGGTTTTAATTAAATGGGTGGCTTTTTACACAAAGGACTTGACAAACCCCTTTTATCATTTTCTGAACACTCATTTTTTAAAACAAGAATACCATTTTCTTTTAATCTTTCTTTTGTCCCTTTTGTGTACCCTGTTTCTGAATATGTCATGAATATGGCCTTTGAGTCCTCTTTTTCAAGGGTATTTGAAAGAGTTATCCATCGATCGGCATCTCGTTTACCGTACTTTTCTTTTTTGTTTTTGATGTCGATGTATATGTTTATTTTTGCTGGTTTCTTGGCAGTTATCATTAAATCTATTTCATAGGTTTTGAGGCCTATCTTCTTAAATATTCTTTCCTCAATTTTCTCCGGGTGGATGGCGATGTTTTCTCCGTTTTCCGTGATTTCATTGAGCTTAAAAGGCTTTTTGATAAATCAAGGGGACAGGTACGATGATTATCGTATCAGCGGCCCTGTCCCCTTGATTTATCTTTTCCCATTGCGCTTTTGATTTCTTTTGTAATGTCAGGAACAAAGTGATCGATTTCTTTCTGATACATATTCCGAAAGACCCATTCATAGGTTTTGTCTTCTGTTATTTTGTAATCATAATGACTTTTCCCATGGGAGATCAGGTCCCCGCCAATTAACGCTTCCAGTTTTTCTTCAAGTTCTTCATCGGTGTACTCAAGATTCAGGTCTTTTTTTATTTGGTCTCGTGTGCATTCTTGCCCTTGGTTAAACAAGTAGAGCATGATCCTCTTTGAATTTATTTTGTTGACAGAGTAAAAAGTTTTTAACATGTATTCCATCCAGGTCCAGTAGATTTCTCCACCTTTCTCAATTTCACGTTCATAGACTTCGACGATGTTGTCTTCTTTTGTGTAGTCATTTTGCGTTTTGAATCGACTTAAGAAGAGGGCTTTGATGTAAAGGGGGTCTCCTTCTGTCAATCTCCATATATTTTCTTTGGCCTCTTCGTTGATTTTTGTGCTTCTGAATGATGCGTAACGTTCGATGGCCTCTTTGGCTTCATCTTCGCCCCGGATAATTCTTCCGGGAGGCAAAAGCGCTTGATAATAAAATATGGCTCAAGGAGATCAACGTGTTC
>CAZRYM010000165.1:0-4271 GCA_964604305.1 uncultured Thermotogaceae bacterium
AGTGATTGTTCCAACCTAATTGCATTAATGGTGTCAATGTTGTTCTCCTTTTTTTGATAAAGATTGTCTGAATAGCCAGCGATGGTTTTCATTCGAATTGATACACGCATACGACATCACTCCTTTGAAATAATTTTTTTCGAAAGCAAACATTCCGATTGAACTTTCTGCTTGTTAGTATTAAGTTGATAAATAAATTTGGGGGTCGTTTGGGCAATTTTGAATACCGGTAAAAAAAAGAAAAAGGGCTGTGATGATATCACCACAGCCCAGTTGGAGAGTTTATTGTATAATAGTTCGTTAAGTTATTTTTTGTTAATCCTGACTCATTTTAAACGATTACTGAACACCGGCGATACAAAAATGCGCATTATTCACTTGTTCTGAAAAGTTCATTTTAAGATTTTCCCTCATATGTACCGCCTCCTTTGAAAAAATTTCGGTTGATTATATCATATTTATTGGAATTTGCAATAGGGGTTTTTCTTGGCAATTTTAAATAATTTGAAGTTTTTTAAAAATCCCCTCCTGTGGAGGGGATTTTTGGGCTTTTTATTTAACAGGATAACGATATGATAATCATGGACCGCTTTAAAAATGGTATGATAGAAGAAGAAAAACTCAAAAGGAGAAGCACATGAAAAAAATATCCGGAACAGGGTTTAACGTCATACAGTTCTACAAAATAATGGACAAAGCCTTTGAATCCATGCCCGACTTTAAATACGCCCGACATAACGGCATGATGGATGATGTCCTTCAAACAAAGATCATGCTTGCTGTTACCGAGGTCAACGGATGTGAAATGTGCCGGGTTTATCATACTCAACATGCTAAGAAAATAGGGTTGGAAGAAGATGATGTCAATCAGATAAGCTCGGGAATCGTAATCAATCTGAATGATGCAACAGAAGCGATGCTTTTTGGCAAACGTTATGCTGAAAATGAAGGAACTTATACAGATCAAGACTGGGGGCAATTAGTAAAAACTTATGGTGAGAAGAAAGCTCTTGGGATTCTTGCGGCAACTCGTATGATTACCATGGGGAATGCCATGGGAATTGCCGCTGGTAACTTTTGGAGTCGATTGAAATTTCAACCGGTTCAGGGAAGCAAACTGATCAACGAATTGATGATTCTACTTGCATGTGTTCCATTTATGCTGATTATTGGTTTCAAGAACTTATGTAAAAAAATGTTCGGTAAGAAACAATAAGGTTTTACATAGAATCCTGCTGTGTCAAAGCCTTATTATCGCCTTTATCGGCCAGTATTTCCACAACGATACCAGCGGGTTGTTCAACCAATTCTTCTTGGGCGGCCAATCTGGTTCTATCGGCATGTTTCTCCCAATCTCCCTTAGAATAAAGGAATAATTTTATGACACCTCTAAAAACCATATCGCACATCATGCCCGTCCAGGCACCCAATAATCCCAAATCGAAGAAATTGACCAAAAAGAACCCTACGGGTACACGGATACACCAAATGGCGATAAAGGTAATAAACATTGGTGTTTTTGTGTCACCAACGCCTCTGAAAGCACCGGTCATAACAAAATCCGTTGCCAAGAATATTTGAAAAAGTCCCAGAATTCTCACTGGAAGTACGGCTTCAGCCAAAATAGCCTGATCTGAAGTAAATAGCCTGATCAGTACCTCGGGGAATAAAAGAATCAGTATGCCAATAGAAACCATGAGAACGGAACCAATGATCCACCCCTGGCGGACAACCCCTAACATAGTGTTTTTCTCGTTTCTACCGTTGTACATGCCCACTAAGGTTGTAATTGCCACTGAAACGCCAAAACCTGGCATAAAAGAAATGGATTCGATGTTAATGCCAATCCTGTGTGCGGCATATGCCTGTTCACCAGCCATTAAAAGAATATTGGCGAACACAAGCGCTCCAACACTGAAAATCAGGTTTTCAAAAGCGGTGGGAATCCCTATTTTTAGTATCCTTTTAATTCGGAGCAAGTTGAACTTAATCTTGCCAAAGCCCAACATGGAAAGCCTTTTTGATTTCAAACATGCATAAAGTAAAATGGCTGTTCCCACAAAGCGAGAAATGACCGTTGCAGTAGCCGCGCCTCCAGCACCCAGTTCGGGAAAACCCAAATGGCCAAAAATCATAACATAATCCAAAAAGATATTGACTCCGTTGGCTATCCCTACGGCAATCATGGGTGTTTTAGTGTTTCCGCTACCTCTTAAAACTGCAGAAAGGATATACATGGAAGAAAATCCGATACCACCGTATAGAATAATTTTTAAATAAGAATCTGTAATGTTTAGGATTTCTTCACTGACTCCCGGAAAAACCACAAGCATCTTACTTGAAAAAAGCGCTGTTAATGTAACGATTACCCCGATTATCAATGACATATAAAGGCTGTTCCATGAAGTAATGCGGATGGATTTTTTATCCCCAATACCATGAGCATTTGAAACGAGAACAGTGGCGCCTATGGCGATGGCCATAAAAGCCGCCTGGAAAATAAACAAGACCTGATTGGCCATTCCCGCTGCTGTCATGGCAGTCCAATGCAGATGCCCCAAAAAAGCCGTGTCTACGATTCCCAAGATCATTTGAAGGACGTTTTCCCCCATAGCCGGTAAAGCCAGTGCAAATACGTCTTTTCTAATTCTTTTTTTCTTTTCTCCCGTTAAGTAGTTCTTAAATAAAGAATATTTTAATTTCATGCCATTATTTTACAACTCCGGTTCAAAAATAACAATAAACATTAAAAGATAAATAGGTTACTATTATTTGTAAGGAGACCGAATCTTTGGGTTCTGAAATTTTTTTCTCTAGAAAAGCTTTAGTAAAGACCATACTTTCGAGGGAGCAATGACTAAAGGCTAAATTAATTTACACCTTCTGAAAAACTCCAATTCGTTTAAGATGAGAATTTTATATAGACCCTTTCAAAGGCCATTTTCTGGTTTGTTCAAAAGTCTGAAGATATAAAGTTTGTAACTTTTTCCTATCATTAGCTGAGGTGAATCTGATAGACAACTGATCTAGCTTTTGTATGAAATGATTAAGGTCCTTTGCCGTTTTTAAGCAATAGGGGAGATAGTCCACAATTTCTTCATAGTCATACAGGATATCAATGGCATCTTCTTCCATGGCATCTTCATATCCAATGAGCATACCTGTCAGGGTTTCCTCAATTTTGGTTTTGTTTAAAAGAATTTCTTTTATTTCATTATAGACGTCCATTGCTTTTTGTCCAAATAACTGGGTACTGTAGGTGTTGATCTCCTCAGTGGTGGGCATGTAGTAGCTTTCAATATCTGAATTAATGAGCGGTACAAGGTCTTCAACCTGCAACAATTGGTGGTAAAAGTAGTCTTTGTTAGCGTTGAGTTTCTGTCTTTTTTCAATGAACTTTTTGGTGTAATCACGAATGTTTTCTAAAGAGACATCTGATCTGGTGAGTTCAGTAAAAAGTTTGTAAAGCTGTTTGTATGAGCAAACCCCGTAAAGATTTACTGAGGCGAATAAGTACTGTTGAAGGTTTTGATAATCCGGCCTTTCTTTCGTTTGTTTCTTGTAGATTTCGTAAATTTCAGTAGGGATTTGAATAGGCGATTCCTCATCCTCTGATAAAAAGACGTAGCCGTGGTTAAGCAGGTAAGAAAGCCATTCGGGTGTGTTAGAATGCATTTCTTCCTGAACTTCATCTAAGGCATCGAAGAAGTCATCCATGGGCAGTCCGGCTTCCATATCTTCCAATAGATCGGGTATAGAAAAATCATCTTCTTCGGATTCGCTTTTTTCTTTGCCGATTTTGAATGAGGTGTTGCCTGTGAGTTGTTCATGCTCTCCGGTAAAAACCTTTACTTCATCTGGTGTCAGATATTTAAAGTCTTCTTTGAATTTTGAGGGGATCAGCTGGGTCAGATGCTTAATCAGGTGAGTTTGTTTTAATTTTTTTGCTGAATCCAGTCCCTGATTTTTCCCTAAATCCATTAATTCTTCTTTTGAAAGTGTTTCCAGACATTGTTTGAGCGTTGTTTTATTCTCCATAGGATCATCTCCTTTAATCCATCATATCAATAATTTTATTAAGCCTGCCTCTTCTTAATCTCAACCATTATCTATTCTACTATAAATGTTTAGGTATTAAAAATATGGGGACCCGTTTGACAACAAGAAAAAGCTTATAGTATAATGATTTATAAAAAAAAGTATATAGAAGTAAAGAAATGTTACAAAACAAAGATTAAAACAGGGAAGGTTATTGTATGGAACAGTTAGAA
>CAZRYM010000166.1:0-4261 GCA_964604305.1 uncultured Thermotogaceae bacterium
CTCCTCATGTATAGGAATCAGTCCTGCATCAGCAGCCATGATCATATCTTCAAAGAGTACCTTTGTTCCTTGCGAAAAGATCCGTAGGGTATCCGCAACCATCCTATGGGGATAAACTCCTCCATATTTTGCAGAAAAACTCTTTTCAATACCAGAAAATCCATGGGTTGCAAACAATATTTCTGCGTTTTTCTTTGCTCGTAATCGGCTGATTGTCTTTTGATCCATCTCGTTTTTCCCCGGTTCTTTAAATCCATACGAATGTCCTACCACAACCAATTTTAAATCATCTTCTATCATGTCCAATGCCATGTCAGCCGAATAGCCTGTAGTTGAAGATAATAGTATTGTTTTACTTTCTAGCTTTTTAGCAGCTTCAATAGACAATTCCAGTGTTTTTGGTGTGTTTTCTTTGCCGGGCGTTTCAAAATAGCAAGTTTTTCCTTCAATCATCATTCTTCAGCTCCTTTATTTTTATTTAATTAATCCAAGTGTTGTTAAATAATCTCTTGCAATCTTTTCTGGTTCGCTCTTTCCGGTATCTACCATGTAATTCAAACGTCTGATGATATTGGGATTAAGATATTTGTTTAACGGACGCAAAACTTCTTGAATTTCGGGATGTTTGATGTGAATTTCTTCTCTTACGCAAACTGCTGGGTTGTAAATTGGAAAAAATGATTTGTTATCTTGAAGGACTCTCAAATTGTATTTATCTAATTTACCATCGGTTGAAAAAACCATTGCAACATCTATGTTTCCTCTTGAAAGAGCTTCATAAGTAACACCGATTTCCATTGTTTTTACATTCTTTCGGCTGATAGTCATGTCATAATGTTCCGCCATAGCAAAAAAACCATCCGGTCTTTCAAAAAAGTCAAAATTGACCCCGAAAATCAGTTTTGTGTTTTGCTGGATATAGTCAGCAAGATCACCTAGCGAATTGATATTGTTCGCAATAGCAAATTCCTCTTTAACAGCAAGTCCATAGGTGTTGTTAAAATTAATTGGTTCATACCAAACGACTCCATTTTGTGCAAGGTCTGTTTCTTTGACTTTTTCATACAAAAGCAGCGGATCGTCAAAGATCTCTTCCTTTTTTAAATACGCCATCCATGCAGTACCTGTATATTCAACATACAAATCGATTTGATCGTTCACCAAAGCACTTCTGATAACGAACGAACTCATTCCATCCTTGTAATCAACTTCATAACCGGCTTCTTCAATTAATTCTACTACCATACAACCAAGTATATAGCCTTCTGTAAAACTTTTTGATGCCACTTTTATCTTATTTGCTCCAATGACAGTCAAAGTCAGTATTATTATCATTAGAAATGCTGTTATCTTTTTCTTCATAAATCCTCCTTTGTAATTTTAACAAATTTAGAAATAAATGAGATTTAAATATTCTTTTAGCTCTGAAAGTGGTATCTTAAATATCAACGGACCATATGAATAGGGTGTATAGGCGTATTCCTGAAAAACAATAACAAGGTTTTCATCATTTAAATAAAACTCAGGGTTATCTTCCAATCCCCGAAAGGCAGTAAAATCAAAGATGGGAATTTCATTTTCTTCAAGCTTTTCAGTCATTTTTCCGTTTACTGTTGAAATAAAATTATCATTGAATTGGAATAAATCTTTTAAACCCAACTTCTCACCGGTTTTAAGATCAAAAACAAATCCAAGAAACAAATGGGAACCATGGGCTGACCTAAAAGTGTAAAGGTACTGGTCCATTTTAAAACTAATCAATTGATCATTTTCATACGTCTTGGTAGCTTGAGAATAATAATCAACAACATTCCAATCACTAAAATCGGTTTCAACATCCATAGAGTTTGTTGTTAACAATTTGAAAGATGCTTTGTATAAACTGTTATTTATATTTCTAAAAGAAACACCTTCGTTTGTTTGAATAAGTGTCGGTATCTTGATATCCATTGTCCTTTCCAGGGTCTCAATATGACTGTCGGAAAAAACACTCACACATAGGAACAGGATCCCTAAGAACAGGATTCTTATTGCAATTTTTCTTTTCATAAAACTACCTCCTGAATTTATTTTATATGTTAGTTGATCCCTGCTTTTTTTACATTTTTTCGGATAAAACATCTGCAACATAAATTCCAGACATTGTTGCCTGTACTATACCTCTAGTGTATCCAGAGGCATCGCCTATCAGATAGATATTTTCCTTGCCAAGCCTGAAAGGCTCCTCGAAATCAGGTTTCGTTGAATAAAATTTTGCCTCAATTCCATAAAGGAGATTATCCGGGTTGTTAATCCCAGTAATGACTTTGGACATCTGTTCAATAAAGTACTCTATTGAGTTAGCAATTCTTCTTGGTAAGATTAAGTTTAAATCGCCTGGACTTGCTGTATGAAGTGTAGGATATAAAAACCCCTTTTGAAGTCTTCTGTCAGTCGTTCTTCTGCCGGAAATAAAATCCCCATATTTTTGAACGAGTATTTTCCCTTTCCCTGCTAATTTATTCGCCAGTAAAGCCAGAGTGGAACCATACACATAGGCGTCTTTAAAAGGCTCGGTAAATTTTTGTGTTACCAATATAGCAAAGTTTGTGTTTAGGGACTTTTTATTTAGGAATGAGTGTCCATTAACAAGAGAAAAATCTTTTCCGCCTTCTCCCACCACGTAGCCTTTTGGATTGACACAAAATGTTCTAACCAATTCTTCTGTTTCTGAATAACCCAAGACCTTAAATTCATAAAGCAAATCGGTGAGCCAGTCAGTTATTTCTGAAGGTACTTCATATCTGATGCCGATGTCAATCTTGTTTTCTTTATAGTCAATATCCAGTCTATGTAATAATCTTTGAATCTCCTTGGATGATTTGTTATCATAACGCCCGGAAGCAATTATTGTGTAGTCATAATCATCAACAGTATCAAAATCGAAAAATTGATTAAAATGGAAATGGACAATATCTTTGTTTTTTTCCAATTCGTCCTTTATTTCTTTTAATATTTCCTGGAGCAGATCAGTACCGATGTGATAGAAATCAGATAAACGAAGTAATAGATTATTCTGCCTGAAGCCAAGTTCAAGGCGTTTGACCCTTTCATCAGATATATTGGCCTTTTCTACCATTTTCCCTCTGGTCCAAAGCTCAACAACATCCTCAATGTATTCATCATATCTTTTCATGCCAATCAAATCGCAGATATCTCCTCCAATTTCAGCAGACAACGATAATTTACCATCACTGAAAGTTCCCGCCCCTCCAAAACCGGTTATGACGTCATTACTAACGATTCTTTCCCCCAGATCCTTTCCCTGTTCAAAACAATCGATTATTAGATTCTTGGGTGCCTTTTGTAAAATTTTCACTAAAAATCCTATTGCCGAAGTTCCCGATCCAACTAACGCTATTTTAAGCATTTTTCCCCTCCAAAGTACGTTTCATAATAATCATTTTACCAAAAATAGGATTAGAAAAAAAGTCTTAATCTACAAAAACGTATAAAATCAAAAAAAATTGGTATAATGTTTGTAAGGTGGTGATACTATGAATAAGTTTTCCTTTATACTTTTCATTTTACTCGTAGCATCCTTTTCATGTCTATTTTCATTTGACCTCCAGGCAAGTACAACAAACAATGGTGTAGTAACACTTTACGAGGATGGGACGTGGGAATGGCTCATACAACCCCAGGAGTATTCAGGGTTTAATGATCCTGTTACTGATTTGAATCCAGAATCAGAAGTGGAAACAATCCCATTTGATTTTAAGAACTTTTCTGCATTCCCTGTTAATTACATAGGAAAATGGACTTGGATAATGGGTGAAATATTCATGCTTTTAGAAGATGAAAATGGAGAAATGTTAAGAATCAAAACTAGAAAGAATTTAGAAAGTTGGATTAAAGAATATGGAGATATTCTTGTTATATCTTACAACGGTCCTGAAGTTAAAGAAGGGGATAAAATAGAAATACTCGTTGAATATAGGGGTGTTGGTTATAAATATTACTCAAGTATTCCTGTTTTTAACTATAAAAAAGAGAGTCAGATAAGATTTCTGGAATAAAAAAATGAGCGCAAAGGCCTTAACCGGAATCAGAATCTATAATTATTAGTCGAGTGAATGTATGCGCGACTGATAAGAATCAAACAAAAAACCCGCAGTTTAGTCTGAACATTCCAGAATAATAACCATCCGATTAAAAGCTTTCTGCGCTCAAGTCCGTACTTTAAATAAATTGAAATCTACTCAAGGGGTGAGGCATGTTT
>CAZRYM010000167.1:0-4239 GCA_964604305.1 uncultured Thermotogaceae bacterium
CAACGATTAAACCGAGAACGTTCATGTGGTTTCACCTCATTCTAATAGGTAATTCGTGAATTGCCCCTACGAAATGTCATATTTGTTGTATAATCCTTTTTAATGAGGGTAACCACAAGGGTTACCCCTACAGTTTTGGTTTTTTCGCTTAATATATATTTTTGTATATACTGGTATCTCGTGTAGGGGCTCCCCTTGTGGGTGCCCAAAACCATTTTCGATAATCTTTCCCTTGATTTTATCACGTTCTTTCATGTATAATACACCCCGTTATTATCATAAAGGGAGGAACAAACTGTGGAAACTTTGAAAATTTTGGTCTACATACTACACGCAGCTATTTCCGTTGGCCTTATCGTCTCAGTTACGATGAGCATGGCTAAACATTCGTCACTTGGAGGAGCTTTTGGAGCCGGTGGCGCAAATACAGTATTTGGAAGAGAAAAGGGGTTGTCAGGACTTGGGAAATTGACGTTGTATCTTGCCATAGGGTTTATGGTTATGAGCTTCGTCACGTCTTACATGATGGGTCTTTAATTTATTAGTTTTATGGATATATATAAACAAGTTGAACTCATAAAAAAAGGTGCTTTCGATATCGTTTCGGAGGAGGAACTGAAGGAAAAGCTCAAAAAATCTCGCCCTTTGCGGATAAAGCTTGGGGTTGATCCTTCGAGGCCTGATCTTCATTTGGGTCATGCTGTTGTGTTGAAAAAACTTAAGCATTTTCAGGATTTAGGCCACCAGGTCGTCTTGATTATCGGTGATTTTACTGCAAGAATAGGAGACCCTTCGGGACGTTCGGCAACAAGACCAATGTTGACAATGGAAGAAGTCAAGGAAAACGCCATATCGTATCAGGAGCAGGCATTTACCATACTTGACAAGGAAAAAACAGAGATCAGGTATAACGGGGAATGGCTGGATAAAATGGGGTTTGAGGAAGTCATTCGTCTGGCTGCCAAGTATACGGTTGCCAGGATGCTGGAGAGAGATGACTTTGATAAACGCTACAAGTCCAACCAGCCCATAAGTGTTGCGGAGTTCCTTTATCCTTTGGCCCAAGCTTATGATTCCGTAGCGGTTAAAGCGGATGTTGAAATTGGCGGAACTGATCAGCTTTTCAATCTTCTTGTGGGGAGGAAGATTCAAAGTGATCACGGACTGGATTCCCAGGTGGTTTTAACCATGCCTCTGATAGAAGGTACAGACGGAAATCAAAAGATGAGTAAGAGTTATGACAACTATATTGGTTTTAACGACCAGCCTAAAGACGTGTACGGGAAGGTTATGTCCATACCCGATACACTTATGTTGAAATACTACACACTTCTTACTGATTTCAGCGAAGATGAGATCGCCGAAATCTCTCTCAAATTAAAAGAACCCTCAGTCAATCCACGCGATTATAAGATGAAGCTGGCCCGTGAGATGGTAAAGCTTCTATATGATGAAAATCTTGCCCTGGACGCAGAAAGGGAATTCGTTCACGTTTTTCAAAAGAAGGACATTCCAACGGAGATGCCAGAACTTGAAGTGAATGAACCAACCATTCAACTTGCCGACTTATTGGTGCTTGCGGGAGTTGAGAGTAAAAGTCAGGCAAAAAGACTTGCAAAACAGGGCGGTATAAAGATTGATGATGAAAAACATACCGATCCTTTTGAGGAAATAAATGTAAAAAAAATCTCAATTTTGAGGATAGGTAAACGAAAATTTTACAAAATTAAACAGTAGTCAATTTCTGTGCATAATGCGCATGTTTTAAATTAAAAAAATTACCCCTGTATTCACTGTGAAACCCAAAAGAGAATCGTTCTACAAAGCTTTATTTTAAATAAGAAAATAATTGTTAGGATTATTTGCAAAATAGGTAAGGTAATGATATAATTATCAACAAATGGGGAAGAATTCGAAAGGGGGAACAGATAACATGAAAAAGATATTAATCTTAGTTTCGATAATCATGTTGTTATTTTCCGTAGCGGGAACGGCTGAAGAGGTAAAGCAGGAAGATATAAAGGCCGTAGAATCACTGATAGATATCATGAGTGGGAAAATTGCAGATTATGGTGAGCAAATCGGTGATGCGGAAGATGTTTTGAAAACTATAAACAAAGATGTTGAGGCTTTGGAAACGAAAATCCAGGGATTAAATGCCACAGACAGGTTTCTTTGGACAAAAATAGAAGCACAATCACCGGAGGCAATGATAGAAAGCAGGGTTAATGCGCTGAAAGAGCAAATGGAAGAACATGTTGCTCAGTTGGAAAGTGAAATTGCAAAACTTGCTGAAAAGGCCGAAGATCAGACAGCTTTAAAGATTCTTGAAAACAGGATAAAAGCACTCACCGAAAATATGAAAAACTTTATCGGTGAGGAAAAAGAGCAGCAAAAACTGGTTGTCTCTATTGAAGAACAGACAACTAGAGAGTTGGAGTCTTTAAGCAGAACATTAGCGGAGCTTGAAACTTATTCTCAGAACCTTAAAGCTGAATTTCAGAATGCACTTGACTCATTATCCAAAAAGTTAGTTGAGCAGTCAACCGCAGCAGAAACCCTTGCAAAAGAGGAACTTGAAATTCTCCGAAAAGCGCTTGAAGATGCCAAGTCTTCTTTAAACACAAGGGCTAAATGGATGGATATCAGTATTAAATCCGTCAAAGATGACCTTTCATCTCTTGCGGCTGAAATGACAAAAGAAAATGCTATGATGAAGGATCAGCTGGAACAATATAAGGCTTCCACAAATCAAAGGCTTAAATGGATTGACATGACCATAGCAAAGAATAAAGGCAGAATTGAATCAGTTATGTCAAACGTTACCACGGTTCAAGAAAAATTTGATTCCCAACTGGAAGAGAGTATTTGGTCACTCAATCAAAGGCTGAAGTGGGTGGACATAAACACCGGTAACCTTAGAGCTTCACTGGATAAAGCGATAAAGAATATAGATGATAACAGAGTTTATATAAGCAATCAAATAGATGAATTAGAAAACACTATACAGAACAATCAAGCTTCAACCAATCAAAGAATGAAGTGGACAGATATTTCTATCAGTAATATTAAAAATAATGTCCAGGACAATAAAGAGATGATTCAGGAGCTCCTAAAAAATATTGAGACGGATAAGAATAATGAGGTTGAAGTTGTAGAAAATAGTGATTTTGATGAAACTATTGCAAACTTAAACCAAAGACTAAAGTGGATGGACATCTCAGCCAGTAACACCAAAGAGCAAATAAAAGAACTGGAAGAAAAGATAGATACAGTAGAGGGACAGGCAAAACAAGCCCTTGAAACAGAATTAGTGAATTTGAATCAAAGATTAAAATGGATGGATATTTCTTCCTCAAACACCAAAGAGCAAATAAAAGAACTGGAAGAAAAGATAGATACAGTAGAGGGACAGGCAAAACAAGCCCTTGAAACAGAATTAGTGAATTTGAATCAAAGGTTGAAATGGATGGATATTTCTTCCTCAAACACAAAAGAACAGGTTAAAACTCTTGGAGAATTATTGAAGTCCACAGAAGGTGAACTTAGAGGTGAATTAGAATCTGCTATCACCAGTTTAAATATGAGGCTAAAATGGATGGATATCGCATCAACAAATCTAAGAGAAAAGGTCCAAATTCAAGGGGATCAAATCGTAGCCCTGGAAGCCCAACTTAAGGAAGAGTTGTCAGACAAGATTTATGGATTGAACCAAAGACTAAAATGGATGGATATCCAAATAAACAAAATAAAGAGTGAAACCGCTTCGCAAAAAGATGTCCTCAAATTGAAAGACGATTTTGACTATACGGTTTCCAGATTGAACAATTTAGCGTTTGAAGTAGCTTTCAGTAAAGGAATAACCGAGGATATTCTGGAAAAACTTTCTGAGATGGACGAACAGATTGCCATGCTCAACAACAACTTTAATATGGTTTTGTCAGAGTATGTGACCAAAGAAATGCTGGAAGATGAAATTGCCTATATCTATGCAGAATTGGATGCTTTGGAGTTAATGACCTTGGAACTGAATGAAGACAGTCAGGCAATCATTGAGAATGCCGTATGGTCCATTAACCAAAGGCTAAAATGGATAGATCTTACCATCAAAAAGGCAAAAGACGAACGAACAGATCTTGCACAGTACACTAAGGAAATAGAAGAGAGACTACAGAATGATATCAATTCAAAGGTTTTATACATAAACAAAAGACTCAAATGGATGGATATCAGTATCAC
>CAZRYM010000168.1:0-4206 GCA_964604305.1 uncultured Thermotogaceae bacterium
AAATGCTTTTTGAATCGATTCCCGAAATAGGCAATAAATGGGATAAAAATGTTGAGTTTTTACCCGAAACGGTTGTCAATGATGTCAAGCAGTTTTATAAAACCAACACAGGACAGGGTTTTAAAGAAGTTGAACCGGAACATATGGTATTGTTTAGCGAATAATAAAAACAGCCATAAGCAGAGGTGAATGATGCCGACATTAAGAGAAATATCAATGAAAACCGGAATAAGTATTGCTACCTTTTCCAGGGTCCTAAACGGTAGCGAAAAGGTTTCGGAGAAAATGAAAAAAAAGGTCTATGCTGCCTTAAAACAATACAAATACCAACGAACGGCCATGATCAGCAATCGAATAAAAAGTCTTGTCGGCATCATTGTTCCTGATTTGCGAGGGTATCATTATCCCGAATTAACCTTGGGGATTGAAGAAGCCCTTTTGGAGAGCGGATACGAATTTTTTCTTGCCAATACCAAACAGGAACTGAACAAAGAAATCGATATTATTTCAGAATTGTATGAAAGAAAGGCTGATGGCATCGTCTTATGCACCTCCGACAGCGATGATGAACAAATCAAACACCTCCTGGATTCAACAATTCCCGTTGTAGGAGTGGACAGAAAAGACAGTGAAATCAAGATCGACAGTGTGAGTATTGACAATTACAACAGCACCAAGACTGCAGCCAATTACTTGTATAACTGCGGCCATAGAGATATTTTGTTTTTGGAAGGGGAGGAAATCGTCTATTCAGCCGTTTTAAGAAAAAAGGCCTTTATGGATATGGAATTGGAAAAAAGAGATTTTCACGTCCATTATGAGCCCGGTGATTTTGAACCGGAGAGTGGTTATATAGGTGTTCAAAATGCCCTGAAAAAAGGAATTTCCTTTACAGCTGCCTTTTTCGTTGACGACTGGATGGCGTATGGCGGGATGCGCGCATTGTACGAAGCGGGCATACGTGTTCCCCAGGACATCTCCGTCATGGGTTTTGACGATGCCCCTTTAAGCCGCTACATGACACCAAGCCTAACCACGATTCTCCAGCCCCGATTCGAACTGGGTTATACCGCCGGACAATTGATCATGAACCGGATATCCGGAAAGGAAAAAAGTAAAGTTAAAAGAAAGATTATGTTGAATACGGAGCTGGTTGTGAGAGAATCAGTTAGGAAGATTAATTGAGAAAAAAAACAGGGGAACAGGATAGCCGAAATCCCGGGGGACAGTCCCGGCGATACGGAAATCGCCGCTACTGTCCCCGCTAAGTTAAGAGAAAAAATCAGGGGGACAGGTATGCTGATTCCCGTATCAGCGGCCCTGTCCCCCTGGTTTTTTTGTGATACATCAAACTGAAACCCACTAATAACACAAAAATCCCTTCCACCGGAGGGGTGCAATTACAAAGTAATTGCTTAGAAGTTTCTTTGGGAAACTTCAGGCAGCGATAGCTGACTGGGTGGGTTTTCGGAGACTAAATTTTACAGTGATGTTCCTGTTAGAACACTTAGACCCCCCCCGCCAGGGTCGGCACCCCCCCGCGGGGGGGATTTTTAATGATTTATAAAAGTCTAACTATTTCCCCTTCTTCAAAAACCCTTCAATAATCCTGGGCAAAAACGCCAGGGTCGTCAAAACCCCCATGCCAATTCCCAGAATCATTAAGATGGACAAATTCACATACAACATCAACGGTGCCGTCAGGAGCACCACAAAACATGCCATCAGACTCACTCCATTAAAGATGATGGGAGAAGCCGTCATGGAGTATGCATCTGCAACCGTGCCCGTTTTTTTATACCAATACATAAAGTGAATGGCATAATCGATGACCAGCCCCATGAGCATTCCGGATATAATCACGGTGGGAATTTCCAGCGGGATCTTCAACAGTCCCATAAAGATGAAGTTGAAAAGAATGGTCAAGCCGATGGGAATGGCAGAAAAGAGAGAGGTGCTCAATTTTCTGAAGACAATCAGAAGCAACAAGAATATCAGGACAAAAGACAGAAGCAGACTCTGAATCTGATTATCCACCACTGCGCCGCTCAATTCCAGCCACACAAGGGGAATACCGGTGGTGTAAAAATTATATTTCTCCTTCAGTTGAGGATACTCCACAAGTATTTGATCAATCTCATTGACAAGCGTCTGTGCCGTTCCACTGTCATTACCATTGGCAAACAACATGTATCGGATGGCGTTTTGCGAGTAAAAGGTCTTGGCGTATTCTCTCCCCTCTTCGCTGGTTCGGATATAAGCCAGTAAAAGATTAGGTGAAATGTTCATACTTTCTGACAACCCGAAAAGGCTCAATGTCTTTGAAACAACAGAGGCATCCTGGAGTTTTTTTTCAATTTCCGCCATCTGTTCTACTTCTTTCGGGGTAGGCGTAAAGGTGTCTGAATCTTTTTGCTCCGCCATTAAATAGAAATTCGAAACCCAGTTGAACTTCTTCTCCAAATGCCTGACCCCTTGTATTAATGAGGAGCTTTGTTTAAAATATCCATAAGAATTAATCTCCAGGGGAATCCGGCTGATTAAAAATGGTGCTGAGATTATACCGATTATTGTAAACACACTAAAGCTGATGGAAAGCCATTTGGGGATTTCTAATCGATACTTTTTGTGTTTTTGAAAGTGTTTTTGGGTATTTTTGGAAAAACTGAGTAACGAGGGAATGAGGGTCATGGTGAAAAGGGCGCAAAAGAAGATACCAATGGCTATGAAAAGCCCCATATCCCGAAAGGCTTGCATATTTAAAAAAACATACGAGAAAAAACCCGCCATGGTTGTAAAGGCCGAGAAGAAAACCGGCGTTCTCTCCTCCTGACTGGTGTCCCTGATGAGCTGAGTCTTTTTCCCTCCTTCATATTCATGTTCCATAAATCGGGACAGGAAATGCATCCCGTATGCGGACCCTATTATAATCAGAAAAGAGGGGATCAAAACGGTTAAAACGTTGATGTTCCTTCCAAATACAAGGAGTAAAAAGAGGATCCATACCGAGGAGATAATGGGTGGAATGATTGTTAGAAGGGAAAGATAGAGATTTCTGAACTTAATCATAAAAATGCCAAAAACGGCCAGAATGATAATAGGCGGATAGACAAACGTAAAATTCCGAATAGAGGCAAACAGCTCGTAATTGACCAATTCTTCACCCACTAAATGGTATGACAGGTCGGTATTGGAGTTGATGGCTTCCAAAAGAGACGACACCAAAACGATAGTATCGGAGTTGTAATCAGCAGTTTTTCGGATGGTTATCGCCAGGGTGGAGCCATCTTTGGAAATCAAGGAGCCAACGTAAAAATCATCGTCTAAGATATCCATATCCAGTTTAAATTCACCGTTTTCCTCATTCACATACGGGCCGGTTTGAATAAACGGGGCTGATAGTGTAAAACCCTTGAATTTTTGCGCTTCAAATATGGAGTCTACTCCATTGACAAAGGGCAGTTCTCGAATTTCGGTGATCACATCGTGAACCTGAGCAAGGCTCTTTGAAAGATCATCCTTATCCAGATCGATCAGGAGCATCATGGCGGTGGCATCTCCGAATTTGATGGCAATCTGTTCCATGGCTTGCATCGTTTCGCTGTCTTCGCTTAAAAAGGCGTTGAAGGATGCATCGAAATATATGTTTTGCACTACATATAGGACCATCAATAGTGTGATGATGAGGATGGCAATGGTAAAATAATTACGCTTTAATGTGGCACCGTTCAGATTCTTGTTTTTTTTCATGAAATAACACCTCAAAGAAAATTTTCTGAATATTTATCCAAAAACAAAACGGATAACCATCAGGAAAGTTAGAAAAACATCTTATTTATTATACATGATTTTTTTTGTATGCTATAATTCTTATTATATATTTATTACAAGGTTAAAGGAGAGTTGTGATGACGAAAGCATTGCTCGAAAAAATCAAAGAAATTGAATCCAAAATGGGTAAGGACTGGATACAAAAGTTTGAAAATCTCTCAACAAAAGACCTATTGATAGAAACCGCACAAAAAAACGGAATAGAGCTCACACCCGAACTGGCACAAGAAGGTCTAACCATGCTCCGAGCCAACGAAAATGACGAGCTGTCCGAAGAAGAACTCACCGCAGTGGCTGGCGGAAAGATCGTTTTTCATTAAATTTTAATCAATCAGGGGTTACCGAACCCATTAATTATTCTTAAAAAAGCTATTT
>CAZRYM010000169.1:0-4205 GCA_964604305.1 uncultured Thermotogaceae bacterium
CGCCATACATCATTTTCTGCTGAAAAATAGGGGTAAACTGCTTCTTTATATTCAGACAGTTCTTGTCCGTTGATCGCAATAACCTCCATTCCCTTACCAATGCCTTCATAAGCCTCTGTAAAATAGTCCTTGTAGACAGATGAGACTACTAACCCGTCTGATAACGCCTTAAATTCCAATGGAAGTCTTAAAACGGGTTCTTCTGAATCGATTCCCCGTAAATATCTGACATAGGTATGAGCATCACCAATAGACGCCGCTAATTTCGAAACATGCATGGAAAAACGATCAACAGAAATCGATTTTTCTAGAGATTGGTCAATTTCTTGTGTCAGCTCTTCCAAAACAATCTTATAACTATCAAGGAACATTCCCCTCTCATGCAATCCCTGAAGTTTGGGATGAACCTCCAACGCCACTTCTTTATACCATTCCAAATCCTCTATGGCTTCCTCTTTTGTCAAATCCCTTTTCAAATTTCCCTCTTCGTAACCAAAGACGGTTTCTCCATCGTATCGATTCAAGACCTCAGAGCGATTTAAAGTGATTTGATCCGTGATAAAAAAACCCAACCAGACTAAAAAAGCAGCTATGACTATTATGCCTAACCCTATCAAACTTCTTTTCAAAAACTTTTTCATACAATCCCTCCATATTACAAACTACAATTCATAGCTTATATCATGTAGTGTACTGCATGTCAAGTTCTTCCCCTAAAAATAATACCAGAGAATTTTGAATTAAAAGATGAAAAATTAGATATAAAAAAACTCCCAAATAATGGGAGTTTTTTTCTTTTTTTATTATTCCTTTTTACTCAAAAACGCCCGTATTTTGTGCATTATATCGATAACATGGATAACTCGCCGTAGAATTCATACTCGTTCCATCGCCTATAAAACAGTAAAGCCCTTTATTTGTTCCAACATATACATTTCCATCATTTCCTATAGTTAAATCGGTTTTGCCTTCTACCCCTTTTTGATATCCAAAATCATAAGACCAATTTTGTTGTTGGGTCAATAAATTTATTGAATACAAACAGCCATTCATTGAAACCAAATACAAATTAAACAACTCAGATAAAGCTAATGTTGCGTGTATTTCCCCCTCAGGTAATATGGGTACGGGATCTAAAACGTTTGCCCCGTCTACTAATTGTATAGCATAAAGCATATTTGCTGTATCTCCAATTAAACAGAATGGCGGGGCAATAACCGGATCAGCAACAAAGGACGCACTACTGATTGATTTGCGTTCCCAGAAGATTGAACCATCTAACTTATTAATAGCTAACAAATCAGAGTCATTCCCAGCTGAATTTGTACATCCGAAATAAACATGGGTGGAATCTACAACTGGTCCCGCTGTGATTGGATAGGACTCAGAGTGCGTATAAATTACTGATGATGAAGGTGTTGTTGTTTCTATATTTGAAATCTTGATTATATTTCCTTGTTCATCACCAAGATAAAGTGTTTTAACTTCTCCTGTTGAATCAATACACATATTGTTGATGAATCCGAAGGTGTTAATACCCCATAACTTATTATAACCGCCTCCTGTATCTTCAAGGCAAACAACTGTCCCGTTTCCATCAGTAAAATAAACCAACGTTGAAGCAGATGCTGTGGGTTCATAAACTAAGGGCCCAGCAAAGATCCCATCGCTAATATTATCCGAATACGCCCATTTCTCGTTATTGGTTGCATTGTATTTATATAAAATCCCGGTATTTCCATCTGAAGTACCGTAAAAGACTGAATCATCTGTTGCTATCGCTGGGGCTGTACTGATGGGATTGGTTGATCTTGAATCATTCCAAGCTTCGTTTGCATTGGTATGATAAGCGTATAGATTTTGCGTTCCAAAAACAACGTTACCATAGTTGTCTATTGCTGGACAATATTCTATACTTTCATTTTCAAATATTCGCCATTTCAAAGTTTCTCTGCAATAGAACCGACTTTCGATAATATTTGAAATTGCGCCTTCAGTATCAATGGCTCTGACTTTCAATGTATGATTCTGACTGTACGGTATTGATATCCATTCATAATTTGTTTGTTCTCCAACATCAACCCACCCGCTGTCATCTTTGTTGATTTGATAAAGGCTAATTTCATCTCCATTAGTACATCTCCATTTAAAATCAAAATCTTGTGTTGTTAATGTTGAATCTTGCTCTGGAATTTCATCAAAAGCTATTTCCGGTCTGATGTTTATGATTAATTTTACCGAACTACTGATGAAGTGATCAGTATCTGTGTCTGTGGCAAACAATGTATAAGTCCCTTCATCACTTGTCTGAACAAGATTAATGGAATAGTCTTTATTTGTTGCTTCATTTTGAAGATTCCCGTCTTTGTACCATTGGAATTGATAATTCCCGGAACCATTTTCAACGATCACATTGAAATTAACATTATCTCCTTCAGTGACTAAGGTATTTTTGGGGAATTCAGAAAAATATAATTGATCTGTTGTTTCAAAACGCCAGACTTCAGGATATTTCGTCCATACCTCTTTTTCAATATCTTTTGCTACTACTTTCCAGTAGTAAGTCATATTGGCAATTAATCCCGATACATTCGTTTGAGTTGCTGCTGTTGTTGTACTGTAAACTGTTGTATCGAAATTTTCGTCGGTACTTACCACTACTTCATAAACAATATCCAAATCATCGTTTTCTGCATCTTCAGTTTCTTCCCATTTTAAGTCAACGTCTGTTGATCCGCCAATTGTATTATCCATCGGGAAGTAGCATTCTGTTTGCCTTAATGAACTGGGGTAGGAAAGGACTGTCCAAGGCAATCTAAATTCATCTTGTCTGTTGCTAATATCAAAATATCTAATATTGGCAGAATGAAATATTTTAATTTCTCCATTTACTTCCTCTAACATTGCCCAATAATTATTGTCTCCGCTTAGATCCACCGTTTTGCCTTGTGTGTAATCATCACCACCAGGACAACTAAAAAGAGATTCGCTATCATCATTGTCTTTGAAATGCTGTTCATCAGTATGATGGAGTCCAAAAGCTTTTGTTACTAACCCTACCAATTCAGGGCTTGCCTCTTCGTAAGTATAATTTTGTACAGTTCCTGTCAATTTATACCATTTCCAAGAAAATTCTTTCATTTTCCCATCAGAATAAATGACACATTTTCCTACAGGGAAAACATACCCATCGAAGTTATTTTCCGCTGTCAAAAATGTTAAGTTCTTTAGTTCAAAGTGTTCAGAAAAAATATCTATATCATAGTCTCCGTTAATTGGATGAGGTATATCATTGATATTCACAATACCATTTCCATCTGCTTGTTCGCGCCACCAAAACGCATAACCTATAACATTTAAACTACCATCTGTCATTGTTTTTGCAGCGTAAAGATGTTCAACATTGGGATTTTCAGGTAAATACATTATCATATTTCTTCTATTAGCATCATGTTCTTCTTCATCTTCTACAACAACTAAATCAATATTACTTTCAGTAAAATATTCTGTATTAAACCAGAAATTATAACTGTATATTGAAGGTCCAGAACCAAACCATTTTCCTGGTTCAGGTATCCCATCAATACCATCATCAAAATTATAATAATAATCTTCTACTTCATTTATATTTAGAAAATAATGTTCGTACATATCTGAAAGGGTCCAATAAAAATCGTTATTCTTATCAAATATACCGTTTCTATTGATATCCGGATTCATAAACTCCTTTAAAGTAATATCATAATTTCCAAAAGAACTCAAAGTGTCAGCATCATATCCTAAAACACCAGAAAAATCTCCAACAAAATTGTCAGCTGAATACACATTCCCGTTTTGAACTAACTCACCTAGATCTATTACATCCGAAGCATTAACGTTTACAGGAAGTGAATGTATCCCGAGTGTTGTATCCCCAATAAATCCCACAAAATCAAGCACTGTTCCGCCTTCTCCATCACTATTCTCTTCCACAATCCCGAACAGGTAAATTCCTCCCTTTTCAAGGACCATGGAAGTACTGTCTTCTGTCAACAGTGCATAATGGTATTGGGGATTTTCCTCTTCAAGGTTCACCCACGTCAAATAACGGTCTCCTATAGCTCTTTTAGAAGCACTATCTTCTTCCGGTAGTTTGAAGTGAAGGAGGAAAGGATTGTTTCCTTCAAGGGCTTTTACTGTGAAGGTCCAGATGTCTCCTTGGGTAG
>CAZRYM010000170.1:0-4194 GCA_964604305.1 uncultured Thermotogaceae bacterium
TGATCGCAATGAGTATGGTGGGCGTTTCCGGGGGACCTGCGTTGGTGATTATACCCGCGATTTTGTTAGTCTCCTGTTTTTGTGCCTGTAAAACGCTTCGGGCGGTTGAGAAGTGAAGTAAATTTGTTAAAATTGAGGGCGATTCGTGAATCGCCCCTACAGGAACACATGTGTTTTTAATAAACTGTTTTTGTTTGATTTTTATTGGTCTAAACAGTATTAGATAATTTCTTGACAGAAAGGACTAAAAATTGTAGGGGCGATTCACGAATCGCCCTTTTATAAGGGTATCCTTAAAAAATATATTTTTATTTCACCGTTATAAAGTAGTCGATGATATAGTCTGTTGAAGCAAATTTAACAGTGTAAGTACCCGGAACAACGGCTTCAAACAGAAGTGAGGTGTCATTTTCAAAGGAGTCCGGTGTGTTCCAGATGCCATCTGTATTTTCCATCAGCAGCATCTCTTCACCAAGCCTGGCTCGAACCATTTTGACTTTTTTTGACATTAGAGGAATTTTTAGATTTACCGAAGGCGGTTCTGTATATTTTTTCGGAGGGGACACTTTCAGTTGTTCATCTAAAAGGATCATGAAACTTTCTTCTTCCGTTCTGAGGAATTCCATCAGCGCATCAAGTTTGTTTTGGTAACCCAGATTTGTGACATAAACCGGCAAAAACATTTGGTGCTCTCTATTTTTTACCTCTAAATAACCGTTTGAAAATTCCCATGGAAAACTGCAAAAAGTGACTGAGTCAGTTTCGTATAGTTTTTCTGACAGGCGGTCTTCTTTTGGTCCGGGATTTTTAAGACAAATCATGCCGTAATCGTGGCTGTCTGATATTGTAAGGCCATTTGCCAGACGGATGACAGTTGGTACTTCAAATGGGATGAAAACATTAGTGTGTGGTGGGTCGATTTTGGCAACCACATCCCATTTTCCTGTGTAATCAGTCACCTGTTGGTTTTTTTCAACGCCAAATTGCCTGACGATTCTCGAATATTCTATTGTAAAACCGATTCCTCTGGGAACATCTATAAAAAATTCTCTGGAAAAAGTGATTGAGAGAACTAAAAAGATTATCAAGAATACCAAACTGTTTTTTTTAGTCATTGATAATTTTTTTAAGTTCTCTCTCGAATTCAGAGAAAAGGGTTTCTCGATTATATTTGCCAAATATTTCACCTTTTCTGAAGATTACCCCCCCGTTTTTTGTTCCTGCAATTCCAAGATCAGCATGTTTTCCCTCGCCCATTCCATTAACAACACACCCCATTATGGCGATTGTCAAGGGTTTGGTTATCCCCCGGATCATCTCGCTGACTCTTGATGTGTAATATTCCATGTCTATCTCAGTTCTGGCGCATGTGGGACATGAAATAAGATTAACTCCCTTGCGCATTCCCAGAGCCATCAATAACTGATGACCCGCAAGCACTTCTTCCACAGGGTCACCGGAAATGGAGTAGCGTATCGTATCTCCTAATCCCTTTAGCAACAAATTACTTAAGGCGATTGTGGATTTGACAAGTGATTGTCTCAAAGGTCCCGCTTCAGTTACCCCCAAGTGTAATGGGTATTGTGTTTTTAATGAAAGTCTTTCATTGGCTTTAATCGTTTCAAGAACATTTGATGATTTTACAGCTACAACGATATTTTCAAATTCATATTTTTCAAGGATTCCAACTTGTTCAAGAGCTGATTCCACCAAGGCATCCACTCTGGGAAGGCTTTGAAATCTTTTGTTGATAGACCCGCTGTTTGCCCCCACTCTGATGGGGATCCCTTTGTTTTTGGCAGCTATTACGATTTCTCGAATTTTCCAATCCGCATCTATATTTCCGGGATTGAGTCTTATTTTATCGATTCCTGCATCTATTGCCTTCAAGGCAATTTTGTAATCAAAGTGAATATCACCAACGATGGGATAATCATGAAAGGCCTTTCGTATTTCACGAAAGGCCTCGACACATTCCATATCATAAAGTGCTATTCTAATTATTTCACATCCTGCTGAAATCAGTTGTCTCATCTGGATTGTTGTAGAATAAATATCTTTGGTATCAGTATTAGTCATGGATTGTACGGTTATATCACTGCCGTTTCCGATGGTTGTTTTTCCAACATTGACCGATACGGTCTCTTTTCTGGGACTTGGCATTATTCTTGTTCAAAAGGAGACTTGAGAGAATAATCGCATATTTCCTGTTTTACTTTTTCTATGAATAAGTTCACATCCATGTCTTTTATTTCTTTTTCGCTTCTTAATCGAAGAGAGATCTTTCCTGATTCAATTTCATTATCTCCCATGATGATCATATACGGTATCTTTTTAAGTTGAGCTTCTCGTATTTTATAATTGACCTTTTTGGAGCGTCCATCCATTTCCACGCGTAATCCGGATGCTTCAAGTCTTTCCTTCAATTTTTGAACTTCAGGGATATGCCTGTCAGCTATGGGTAACACCATAACTTGTGTTGGGGCTATCCACGTGGGCAAGGCACCTGCAAAGTGTTCGATGAGTATTCCGAAAAATCTCTCCAGTGATCCTAATATTGTTCTGTGAATCATAGTGGGTCTGTGCTCTTCGTTGTCTGCTGCAATGTATGTCATGTCAAATCTCTCGGGCATTTGAAAATCAAGTTGGCAGGTGGCACATTGCCATGTTCTGCCCAATGAGTCTTTGATGTGGAAGTCGATTTTTGGACCGTAGAAAGCGCCATCCCCTTCGTTAATCCTGTATTGAGTTCCGGTGGCTTTAAGGGCTTCTTTTAGACCCTCTGTGGCTGTATCCCACTGTTCTTTGGAACCCATGGAGTTTTCCGGTCTTGTACTTAATTCCACTTCGTATTCAAAACCGAATAATTTGTACATTTTATCCACAAGCTGTACGACACCAATCAATTCCGGAACGATTTGCTCAGGTGTGATAAAAAGGTGTGCATCATCTTGAGTAAATGACCTGACACGGAAGAGTCCGTGAAGAACACCACTCATTTCATATCGATGAACCTTACCGAATTCAGCCATTCTCCAAGGTAGTTGTCTGTAGCTGATGGCATCATTCTTGTACATGATAATGTGCCCCGGACAGTTCATGGGTTTCACTGCATAATGTTGTTCGTCTTTTTCGATAAAATACATGTTTTCTCTGTAATGATCCCAGTGACCGGATTGTTTCCATAAATCCTGGTGCATGATCAATGGTGTCATGACTTCAACATAACCGGCTGTTTTATGAAATTTACGCCACATTTCCATCAGTTGTAAAAGGGATGTTGTTCCTTTTGGCAGGAAGAAAGGCATACCGGCTGCGGCATCATTCATGATAAACAGGTCAAGTTGAGGTCCCAGTTTTCGATGGTCACGCTTTTTTGCCTCTTCGATGAATGTCAGATACTGTTCGAGTGCTTCGTTGTTAGCAAAAGCCGTAGCATAAATCCTCTGCAGCATGGGATTGTGTTCGTCCCCTCTCCAATAGGCTCCTGCCAGCGACAGCAGTTTAAAGCTTTTAATTTTTCCCGTAGAGGGTAAATGCGGACCTCTGCAAAGATCCACAAAATCATCTTGTTTGTAAAAGCTGATAGCTTCATTTTCCGGTAAGTCTTTTATCAATTCCACTTTATAATTCTGGCCGGATTCTTCCATCATTTTAATAGCTTCATCTCTTGGCAATTCAAATCGGCTGATGGGATAATTGGCCTTGATGATCTTTTTCATTTCCTTTTCTATCTTAGGGAGATCTTCTTCGGTGATCTGTCCGTCTTTTACCTCGATATCATAATAAAATCCATTTTCAATGGTTGGTCCGATACCCAATACGACACGATCGGGTCCAAACAACCTGGTTACAGCCTGAGCCATCACATGTGCCAGTGTATGTCTGTATATTCCCTTCGCCTCTTCGTCATCCTTTTTAAGTAATTTCAAGTTGACTGTATCGGTGTCGGCCTTTTCCAGCGGTGTGGTCAGATCTACGAGTTTACCGTTATAAGTAGCACCTATAACCGCTCTGGCAAGACCTTCAGAGATATCTTTTGCAATTTCATAGGCTGTTAATTCCTCACTTAATTCCCTTTTTGTGTTGTCGGGAAAGACAACGTTTACTTTATTCGACATTTTGTACACCTCCGCGACTCTCATACGATTGAGAATCTGATTTTTATACCGTATTTTAACATATGATGCCTTC
>CAZRYM010000171.1:0-4125 GCA_964604305.1 uncultured Thermotogaceae bacterium
TCATTTTATCCCCTCCAAATTTTGAATTATTAAAAGCTCACAAATCCCCTCCTTGGAGGGGTGGCAGCGTTAGCTGACGGGGTGGGTTTTCGGATATTATCGGTTAAAGTGATGTTTGCGTTCTATCGTTTAGACCCACCCCACCCCTTCGGGGTGCCCCTCCCAAGAGGGGATTTTAAAAACTGATTATTCTAGATATTTTGTTAGAAAACTTAACAATAAGTGGAAAAGGTTATTTTTTAATAACTTTAATTAGAGCTTTGATTTTTTCATGAGTCCCAATATCAATGCCAAACTAAAATCAAGCGTTTAATCTGCTTCCAAAACCTCAAACTTAATATAACTGCTATCACAGCTCCGGCAAAACTCGCAGATATCATCAATGTTTTGACAAGCGTAGATTGGATAGGATCTGTATTAAGTATAATTATACTCAGTGGAAGCATTGTTAACAATGATAAAACCATCAACATCAAGTATTGAATCAAAAAAGCTCCCGATCTTAAAAAAGCTCCCGGATTATTTAGCTTTTGAGGTTCACGCCTAAGTATAAAATAGACCCCAGAAATGGCTGCAAGGATTTCCAATAAAACGATAAACGGTATCAATACAAAACTCCACAAGGTTGCATCTAAAACGATGGCAAACACTATAAATGTGATCAATAGCAAAATGGCATTCAACCCCACAGGAACAAACAACTTAGTTTGAACGAATTTTTTTAAGCTGATGGGGAGCATTCGTGTTGTTTCAATACTCGTTCCTTCCAGGTTCATTGAAAAAGAGGTCTGCATGGCAATAAACAGTGGCCCCAAGATAGAAACCATGTAAACGGCAGAAAAAATATTTGCGTTGATAATTCCCATAAAGATAGCAAATCCAACGGGATATAGGATATAGTAAATCAACTGTTCATGTCTTTTGTACAAAATTAATTCTTTTCTCAGGATCATATTGGATTTTGCTTGCAAACCCTTGTCCTTTCTCTTTTTTCTTTTTCCGGTGGTTCCTGTAGAATTAAAAGACATTTTATTAGCCAAAGAATAGTAAAAATACCCAAGTAAAGCTACCAAAGCTACAAATATTATTAGATAGAATAGATTATTTGCTCCATTCAAGCCCATTATGAAAACATTATAAATCGAACCGAAAAATTCATTAGCTTTGATAAGTGCTTCCGGAAAGGCTTCGGGAGAAGTTAAATTGTTGGGTAACACCTGGAACATTAAGATGTATATGGCTCCCATTCCCAAATTAACGATAATCAACATCACTCTCGCAGTCTTTTGAGAACCGGTTCTACTAAACAATACCGCCAAAAGAGCTCCTAATAATATTAAGAAGACAATATTAATGATGATACCTATGCTACCAAAAATTATTTCATTAAGCGGTCTCTTAGAAAGATAGACAATCACGGGAGAGAGAAACATGATCAATGAAAAAAACATGGAAATTCCCGATGTCAGAAGCTGATAAGTCACGATGGATGATTTTTTAATAGGAAGCGTCAAAAGAAATTCAATCTCCTCGTTTCGTTTCAACTGGAAAGTCATCATACTGGCAAAACTAATCACAAAAAAGATTGCGATTAAAGTCAGCAAAAAATTAATATAAACATCACCGTAATTGACTCCACTTACAACAATTTGGGAAAGCTGTGTATAGACATTGTTGAACATGCGGGTAATAAAGAAAAGGAAAAAAGCAGACATGCCAATTAAGTACAACACGCTGAATTTTCGTTTTTTTTGAGAAGTTGAGTTTTTGAGAAACACCTTGTGTTGAAATAATAAAGCAATTTCTTTAAACATCACAAATCACCCTTAGAGAGCATCGACAATCTTCAAAACATCTTCAGATTGTCCTGTTAGGTCAAGGAACAAGTCTTCTAAAGAGGTTGAATCGTCCATCTTTTCACGTTTTCTCAATTCTTCCATCGTCCCTTCAGCCAGTAACTTCCCATCATCAAGTATACCAATCTTGTCACACATCTTTTGAGCAATTTCCAAAACATGGGTGGTTAAAAAGATGGTTGCACCGTTATTGGCCATTTTTCTGAGTAAGTCTTTGAGAATCTTTGAGCTCCTGGCATCCAACCCCACTGTGGGCTCGTCCAGAAAAATCACCTGAGGTTTTCTCATTAAAACACTGATGACCATCACCTTTTGCTTCATCCCATGAGACATCTCCGCAATAGGAGTATGCAAAAAATCCACATCAAAGGCGTGACACAGTTCATCGTAATTTGTTCTTGTCTCCTTGTCATTCTTATTAAAAACATCCAGAATGAATTCGATAAACTCATAACCTGTGAAAAATGGATAAATCTTAGGTTCATCGGGCACTATGCCAATTTTGCTCTTGATTTGAATATCATCCGTTTTCACATCCATCCCCATAATTTCAGCCTCACCTGAAGTGATGGGTAACTGACCTGTTAACATTTTTATTGTAGTCGTTTTCCCGGCTCCATTGGTCCCAAGAAACCCATATATGATGCCAGGCTCAATATTCAGATTAAGTCCTTTTACAGCTTCTTTATCTCCAAACACTTTCGTTAAGTTACTACATTTAATCACAATAATTCACCCCTTGTTATTTCACTTATTAGATTCTATCACATTAAAGAACACATAGCAGAGTTATCACTTTCTAAATGTCTTTAAACAACCGTAGTGGCGGAGCGGTGTGTGGTCAGAGAAAACACTGACCTTGGAGTATTTTACCTGCGGTAAAAACTCCATCCGCCCGCAATTGAGATATTGCTTCATTTTCACGAATATGGCTTTAAAATTTCTCTTTTTACAGTGAAATCATTCATTAACCAAAGAGAAAACTTTCTTTTATCTTGTGATGTGGTACAATCGTTCGGATATGAAATCATTCAGGAGTGGTATCAGTCATGAAAGAAATAACTTTTAAAGGAAAGAAAATATATTATGGATGGGTAATCGTTATCATAGCTGGTTTTGGAGCCTTTTTTTCCGGACCGGGTCAAACCTATTCAGTGTCCATTTTTATCAATTCTTATGTTGATGGATTTGGGTGGAGTCGTTCATTAGTATCAGGATATTATTCATTCGCTACATTGTTTGCAGGATTCTTACTGCCGTTTATTGGAAGGGCAGTAGACAGATTCGGACATCGAAAAATGATAACAATCATACCAACTTTACTTGCACTCACTTGTATTTGGATGAGTTTTGTCGTACATCCCCTGATGTTATTTGTAGGCTTTTTCTTCTTAAGGCTTATGGGGCAAGGTTCTATGAGCTTGTTGCCATCAACATTGGTAGCTCAATGGTTCTCTCGACATCGTGGAAAAGCCTTGAGTATTATGGCAGTAGGAGGTGTGATTAGTTCAGCTTTTTTTCCCCCTGTCAATAATTATTTGATCGACCACTTCGGTGCAGAAACCGGATGGCGGGTATTAGCTCTTTCATTATTTGTAGTGATGGTACCCTTAGGTTGGTTTTTTGTGAGGGATAAACCTGAAGATATCGGAGAAAAATCCGATGGTGTGTCAAATATCCATGATATCGATAAACATAATGAAGAAAATCCGAAAAAGATATTATTCCATGATGATCCATGGACACTTAAAGAAGCAATGAAAACAAAAGCTTATTGGTTTTTGCTATTTTGTATGAGTGTCCCTTCAATGATCAACACCGGTGTTACTTTTCATATGGTTTCAATCATGAATTCTAAAGGATATGACTCTGCATTTGCAGCCCTTTTATTGAGTATCGTTGCCATGGTGCAGTTTCCCTTCACTTTCCTAGCCGGTTTTATTGTGGACAGGTTTAAGGTTCATCTCATTAAAACGATTGGTTATTCAGCATATTTTGGGGTTTTAATCTTACTGATGCTTGGACAGAGCCAATTTTCTTTAATCCTTTACGCCATTCTATTGGGTATTTTCATGGCCTTTGAATCGGTCAGTACGAATGTTCTATGGCCAAATTATTTCGGAAGAAGACATCAAGGATCAATTAGGGGAACGGCAATGACCGCTACAGTAATCGGGTCCGCTTTAGGTCCTTTACCCTTCGGTTTTGCTTTTGATACACTTGGAGGTTATTCTGAGATCATGTTGATTATGCTTATATTCCCTGTGAT
>CAZRYM010000172.1:0-4094 GCA_964604305.1 uncultured Thermotogaceae bacterium
TCCAAATGGCAGAAGAGGTATCATCGAAAGGGAAGTTGCCGGAATCGTCAATACTCTAACGCGACTCCTGAAAGAGGGTGTTGCCAGTGAGAGAAAAAACGGTATGGTAGAACAATTTGTTGAAAAAACCACCTGCAGCAGCTGTGGGGGTGAAAAGATTACAGCGACCGGCAGATTGGTTGAAATTAACGGGATGCGTTATCCCGAATGTGAACAGTTAAGTATCCAAGCGTTGATCAGCTGGATAGCAGACTTAAAACTGACTGAAAACAAACATGAGAGGTCCCAAGTTATCCGGGACAAGGTCATCTATCAGGCCAAGCGAATGATCGACATGGGGCTGGGGTATCTTTCACTAAACAGGCCAATCCCCACATTAAGTGGAGGAGAGATTAGAAGACTCCAACTGGCCTCCCAGTTTGGAACAAACTTGTCCAATATGCTCTACGTCATGGATGAACCGACGAAGGGCCTCCATCCGAAAGATTATTCAAAATTGATGAACAAAATCAAAGAATTGCGGGATAAAGAAAATACCATCATCATGGTGGAACACCGAAATGAAGTAATCAAAGAAGCTGATTTTATCGTGGATATCGGAAAAGGTGCCGGGCAATACGGCGGAGAAGTTATCGCTTGTGGAACTCTGGAGGAAATTCAAAACAATCCGAATTCCATCACGGCAAAATATTTTCACAATAAAACCAAAGAACAGCCTCCCTCGGCTAATACCCACAAGGGAAAAACAATCAGTATCATAGGCGCTACAGGGCACAATCTGAAAAATATCCATGTCACCTTCCCCCTGAACAGCTTTATCGGTATAACCGGTGTCAGCGGCAGCGGGAAAAGCTCCCTTGTCTCACAAACCCTTTACCCGGCAGTTGCTTCACGACTGGGAAAGAAAACGGGCGAATGCTTGCCTTATCGAGAAATAAAAGGGGCCGAGCAAATCAAAGACATCGTCCTGGTCTCTCAGAAACCCATTGGCAGAACTCCAAAATCAACACCTGCAACTTATTCGGGTGTATTTGACCTGATTCGGGAAGTATTTGCCCGTACCAAAGAAGCAAAGGCAAGAAAATTCGGCAAAGAACATTTCTCATTCAACGGAAAGAAAGGACAATGTGAGGTGTGTAACGGTCTGGGACAACTTAAAATCCCAATGAGCTTCATGGATGATATCTGGATTCCTTGTCATCATTGTAATGGTAAACGTTACAGAGAAGAAATTCTGGAAGTCCGGTATAAGGGAAAAACCATTTATGATGTCCTGGATACAGAAGTACGAGATGCCTTAGAGCTTTTTAAAACCAACAAAAAGATTCATCATATTCTATCTACATTGAATGATGTGGGCCTCTCCTACATCAAACTGGGTCAAAGTGCCACCACCCTCAGTGGGGGAGAAGCTCAAAGACTCAAACTCGGAAAGGAACTCACGACAGGAACGGCGACGGACACACTCTATATCCTGGACGAACCCACCACCGGCTTGCATTTCCAGGATACCCAGAACCTTGTTAACGTCCTGAAAAAACTGGTGGAAAGGGGAAACACCGTTGTGGCAATTGAACATAATACCGATTTCATCAGCACCTGTGATTATGAGATTCAACTTGGGTATGGCGGAGGGGAAGAAGGAGGATTTCTTATTAGCGCTGAGTAGGAGTAAACAGAAACCAGGAAAACAAAAAAAGCAGAAATTCCAAAAAAGAATCCCTGCTTTTTTATTTAAAAAGTTTTTATAGTTTGAATTTTTTCACTTGCTCATCCAAATTACCTGCAAGTGTACTTAGTTGCTCGGCAGCTGAACTGACTTGTTGCGCGCCTTTGGTTTGTTGTGCAACGGACTGCGACATATCGGCAGCTTCATCTGAAATTTCGTTTACAGACTTTGCAGAAGTATCCATGGCCCCTGCCATTTCTTCAGCTGCAGCGCCTTGCTCTTCTGAAATGGCTGTCAAACTCTCAATCAAATTGGTCGTTTCTTCCACCATTTTCAGGATTTGAGAGAACTGTCCTTCGACTTCTTTAGCATTTTCATTGACTTTATTGACAATTTCAACCGTTTTATCTGTCGCAGCATCCGCCTTGTTGACTCCGCTGGTGATGGTTTTCAAGATATTGGAAATGTTATCCGTTGATTTTTTACTTTCTTCTGCCAATTTTCGGATTTCGTCAGCGACAACGGCAAAACCCTTCCCGGCTTCTCCTGCCCTGGCAGCTTCTATGGCGGCATTTAAAGCCAATAAATTCGTTTGCTCGGCAATAGAGGAGATGGAGACCAGTATCTCTTCAACCTTTTTAGCCCCAACGGCCAGTTCCTGAACCATCTTGGCTGTATCAACCGTTTGATTGGCAGCCTTTTCAATCTGATTCACAATATTGGTGATCATTTTTCCACCTTCATGTGCCTTATCAGCAGTGACTTCATTTTGATTCGACAGCTCTTGTGCAGTCGAAGAGACGTTTTGCGCACTTGATGCGACTTCCTCAACTCCTGAAGTCACTTCTTCGATAGAAGCGGAGGTGTTTTGAACGTTGTTGTCGATTTTTTCTGCCTGTGCGGTTAATTCTTCCGAAGAAGCTAACTGTTCCTGAGAAACAGCTGACAGGTTTTCAGCAGAACCGTTGAGTTCTTCAACAGATGTTTTGAAAACAGATATCGTCTCAGCGTATTCCTTTTCCATACTGATCAACGCATTAACGATATTTCCGATTTCATCTTTTCTTTCGGTATATTTTAAAACCTTCTCTTCTTTGTCTGTAGCAAGGTTCTTCCCTTTGATTTTATCTATCATTTGCTCACAAGCACTGATGGGGTTCGTAATTGATTTACCAATAAAGAAAATGATCAGGATAATCACAGAAACGGCAACAATGCTAATAATGATAAATAACCACATCAACCGGTTGGCATTTTCAAGAACCTTGTTCATTGGAACACCAATGGCTAATGACCAAAGCTCTTGAGCGTGTCCAATTTCGAATGGGTTGATATAAATATAAACATCTGAATTCATCGCTTCGGAATAATTTATAAATGAAAACTCATTTCCTTTTTCAATGGCATTAAACATGTCTGACAGATATTCGCCGGCCATATCTTGTTCTGTTCTTGTACCATCTTTTGCAATACGTGAAGGATCAAAATGAGCAGCAACAACACCTGTATTTGTGAATAACGCTGCTACCCCACTCTCATAGGGTTTGATTTGCTCAACTAACGCTTGAATATCTCCCATATCAATGTCAATACCAGCAACACCAACCACTTTTCCGTTATTCTTAATGGGTACTGCCAGGCTTGTCATCAAGACAGTTTTACCGCCTACATCGTACAAATAAGGATCTGTAATGACTTCTTTCCCGGTTCTTTGAGCGATGAGATAGTAATCCCCGGCTCCAGGTTGACTGTAATCGGCAAGGGGTTCTAATTGAACACTTCCGTTGCTTTTATACCAATAGGGTACAAAGCGACCGGTATCATCGTGGCCAGGCCTGTTTTTATATTTAGAATCCATTCCATCGATGGCATCCTTTTCCCAACAAGTCCAAGCACCAAGGAATTGTTCATTCTTTTCAAGTACGCTTTTGAGCATGTTGTTAAAATCATTTCTTCTTTCATCCGGTTCAAGTTCCTCGTAGCCTTCAAAAATTTGTGCAATCGTTCTGGCTGCATCCATCGCAACTTCAAGCTCAGCTTTAATTTCATTGGAATAATTCCCTGCCATATACGCAGTCAAGTCAAAGGCATTTTCCTTTTCTGCAGACATCATAGAGGTAATGGCAATGACAATTGTTATTACAAAGGTCAGTGCAACTGGTATTCCAATAAACAAAATGATTCTCCAGATCAGTTTCAACTTGTTCAACATCTTTTCAACCCCTTATGGTTTTTTAGCTGCTTTCAATATAAGGCATGAAAATTCAACAGAATATTCATGTTCAAAAGCTTATACATTATAGCACCGGATGGTTTCTTTACAATTTTTTTAGTGTAAAGAAATCATCTCAGATAGACCCTCATCCGTTCTCCACTGCGGAGCTTCTCCATTTTCACTCCAATACTCTTTGATTTCAGAAATAAA
>CAZRYM010000173.1:0-4056 GCA_964604305.1 uncultured Thermotogaceae bacterium
AAAAAGGCACCCGTTTAGAGGTGCCTTTTTAAATACTACTCTTTAAAACAGAGGTGTTTTTTTAAAGTATTCTGTTGACGTGTTTTATCTCTAATTAAATTGTGAACTTATCGGTCTCTATCCCCAGTCTATTAGAAAGGTCTTTTAAAAGATCGACTGATGACAGAACAGAGTTGGCTGATTCTTTTTGTGTTTTGGAGTTATCCAAGATATTTTCAACTGCGGATGTCACGTTCACCATCGATTCTGCAGAATGATTCATGGCGTTGGCGATCTCATTGGATGAATCATTTTGATGGGATGATGTTTCACTTACTTTCTGAGCTGAATCTTTGATTCCGTTTAATTTCATTAAAATCTCCTGGAATTGTTTCAAAGCCTCTTCTGATTTGTTCTCCATGCTTTCGGCAATTTCAACGGTTTTATTAGAAGACGCTTTTACAACATCCACGCCTTTTCCGATCTCCTTAAGTGTTTTTTCAATAACCTGTGTTTCATTTGTGCTGGTTTCAGCCAGTTTTCTGATTTCATCAGCAACAACTGCAAAACCTTTTCCCGCTTCACCTGCTCTTGCAGCTTCGATAGCAGCATTTAATGCCAGGAGGTTGGTTTGTTCCGCAATACTGGATATGGTTACAACAATCTTTCCAACATTTTCAGTATTCTTTTTTAGGGTTTCGACATATTTTGTCGTTTCAACTGCCCCGGCTTTTTCATCGTCAATGATTTCAGCCAATCCTTTCAAGGCACTTTCTCCTTTTTTTGAAGCTTTAGTAGCATCATTGGATTTTTCAAATAATTCTTTTGCCAGGTTTTCCATTGTACTTGAAGCTGCAGCCATTTCTTCGATTTCAGAACTGATTTCTTCAATGGTAGCTGAAGTGTCCTGTGCGGTTTGGTTGACTTCATAGGCTTTATTGCTGACAGCCTCCGATTGTTCGGAGGATTCTTTTGAAAGTTCCCCTAATTCAGAGGTTGATTGATCAATAGTCTCAGATACTTCAGCCAATACTGAGAGAGTGCTTTTAACAGAGTTCACGATCTCTTCGAAAGCCTTTTCCAATTGTCCGATTTCATCATTTTTTCTTTTTTCTGAAAACGTGATATTAAAATCAAGGTCTTTAATTTTGTCTGCTTTTTGAATTAAGACGTTTATCGGTTTTTTGATGCTTCTTTGAATCAGATAAGCGATGATGATACTAATTAAAATCGAGAACAGGACGATGAACAAAATGGTTCTGTTATCATCCGCCATGATTGTTACACTGTTTTGACTTCCAATAAGAGCTGATTCCAAGCTTTCATTCAATTTTCCGCTTTGGTTACTTGTAATAGAGGATAGTTGAACTTGAATGGATTCTGTGATCTTTTTTAGGTTATTGTTGATGATTTCCAGTTCTTTTCTCGTTGCCTGGTCGATTGTTGACTGTTCCACACCCTTTGTTCCTGAAATTTCTTTGATGTTTTTTTCATACCCTTCTCTTTCATTTAAGAAAAGATTCAGCTCACTAAGCAAAGATTGATACTTTTCTAATGAAGTCTTTATCATAACGGATTCAACGGGTTCGAAGACAGTTTTTTCATTGTTTTCCAATGCAGTAAGGACTTCTTCAGTTAAAGAGGAAATCTTTTCCATGTTTTGTTTCCGGTTATTGGGGTGTGCCAATATATCTTTGCTGTACAATTGGATTTTAAGAAAGGGCTCAATGGTAAAATCCTCACCGAATATTTCTTTTGTCCATAGTTTTTCAATCTCCGGAAATCTGAAATATTTTAATTCAGCTTTTGTAAGAATATCTTCTTTTAGTTGATCCAATTTTTCAAGATCAGAGGATTCCAAATCAGAATACTCTTCTTCAAGTGCATTAATTACTGTGGAGAATTCTTCATTGTTCCAATAATACTCATATAGTTTATCAATATTGTTGTTGGCAATATAGATTTTATTTTCCAGTTTTGCAATCTCCCTTTCTTTTTCAGCCAATGTTAAAAGGGCGGTTAGTTCATTTTCCTTTTGTGTTAATAAGGTTTGCATTTCGGATTTTAATCTCTCCAAATCCGGTTCTATCAGATTTGCTATTTCTTTTGAATTGATCGTTGTCTCGATGCTAACCATTTGGTGATTGATATTTTTCTCCAAGTCACTCAATGATTGTAATTCCTGAATATAGCCGATTTTATAAATATCTTGCATTAAGGCCTTTATTGAATCTGACAAAGCATTAATGGCGTTAAAATCCATAAATATTTCTTTTGAGCCGTTTATCTGATTTTGAATATTGGATCCTTCTTTTTCGATTTTTCCGCTGGAAAAAAATTGAAAGGCAAAAATTAAAACAAGCAGTAAAACCAATACTCCAAAACCTATGATGATCCTTTTTACGATTGACACTGGAAAACCTCCGTGATTTTTAATGTTTTGCTGTTCTTTAGATTAATAATATACAATGGAATTGGTTTGCCTTGAAAGAGGTTTCCAATTACCGGTTGTTTCATCAAGGACAAAATAAATCTCTTCTATGCAATTATGATTACGATCATAGGCATATTCATACTTGGATGCAAATGTTTCTCCGCCAATCACGGTTTCATAATTGATGTCCAGGATTTTGTTGCCATGTTCGTCAAATTTTGTTTCCGAAACCTTTTTTTGATTGTCCGGATCGGTGCAATCCATTTCCAGGATCAAGTTTTCATTGTCATATACTGCAATATGTTTCTTTTGAATCTCTCCATCAGCGTTTGTAATGGTGAATTCTATCAGATTGTTGCCATCATATTCCGCCTGATAATTTGAAACTAAATCACTTTTTGAATCGTAATTCAAGGCCTTTATCAAATTGTTTTCTTTATCATATTGATAAATGTACCGGTATTCTGGTTCCAGATAACCATCAAATCGGGATTCTTTTATTACATTATCTTTGTCGTCGTAGACATATTCCAATTGATATTCCAATTGGTAACCTTCTTCTCCCTTATAACTGTAACCAGTATATCTTTTTTCGATAATCAATCTTCCCTTTTCATCATATTCAGCTTCATATTTTGATGTGGGTGCGTTATCAACATAATTAATGCCCAAAAGAAAGTTTCCCTCTTCGTCGTATTCGGCCTTATAACGGGAAAGCACATGACCTGCTTTATCGTAGCGTATGCCTTCTATCTGGTTTCCCGCTTCATCGTAGATGTATTCGTAATTGTAGTCCACATTGACACCATTTCTTAGTCTGATGCCATTAATTTGTTGCAGGTTATTCTTATCATCGTATGTATATCGATAGTCGAATTGTATAGTGCCCTCAACGGTTTCTCTTTGTTCATGCAATACATTACCCTTGTTGTCATATTCTGCATGGATATAATCCAGTTCTTTCCATGCTTCATTTTCATAGGTGTATTCAGTCACGGTTATGAGCTTGACACCTTCAAGATCGACTTTTTTAATAAAGGTGTCTATCAGTAGGGCATATGAGGATGAGGCTGTAAAGATAACCAGAAGACAAATCAAACCAATCATTTTCAGACTCCGCTTGTTATTAGAAATGGTGATACCCCCTTTTAGTTTTGAAAGAACTGTTTGTATAGATCGCCCAGTAGTACAGAAATAGCCTTTGCGCCAGCGTCGTAGGCACCAATGCTTCTTTCACCCAAATATCGTGCTCTACCCTTTGAGGCAGTAATAGTTTTGGTTGATTCGGCACCTTCTTCTGCTTTCTGAACCGCTACTTCCAGAGCACTTTTTAGTTCGGTATCTTTTTCTGCACTTTTTTTGATTGATTCTGTAAAGGGGATAAGAGAATCCAGAAGAGTTTTATCTCCCAATTGGGCTTTTCCGGCTTTTTGTACACCATCAACCAGCCCCTGGAAGAAATCGGAAAGATCAGTCAAATCCATTTCCTGTTTTCCCTTTGCGCTTCTTCCTGCTGTTAAAAAGGCTTTTCCCCAGATGGGACCCGAAGCCCCGCCGCATTTTTCCATGATAATCATACTGCAGCTTCTCATGAAAGAACCAATATCGTCTTTGTTGAGAGAATTCCACTGTGTCTCTACTTC
>CAZRYM010000174.1:0-3935 GCA_964604305.1 uncultured Thermotogaceae bacterium
TTGATTTTCGTATCAAGGGCCCTGTCCCTTTGATTATTGCATTTCCAAAAAGTTTTAAACCGCTAAAGAAAATTATAGATATTTTTTTCGTCATATTCCTCGGAGGTCGATTTCATGTATAAAAACATATTACATACTATCGGGGGAACCCCCCTTGTAAAGATTAACAGATTAAACACAAATGCCAATGTGGAATTGTTGGCTAAAATAGAAGGTTCCAACCCCACTGGAAGCATCAAAGATCGTATTGCACTAAAAATGATTGAACAAGCGGAAGTATCGGGTAAATTGGAAAGAGGTAAAACGATTATTGAACCCACATCAGGCAATACAGGTATCGGATTGGCGATGATAGGTGCCGTTAAGGGGTATAAAGTTGAGATCGTCATGAGTGAAAAAGTTTCCGTCGAAAGGCGAAAAATGATTGAAGCCTTCGGAGCAAAAGTCACCCTGACCGCTGCGGATGGTGGAACGGATGCAGCAATAAAAAAAGCCAAACAACTTGTTGAGCATTTCCCTGACAAATATTTTATGCCCTATCAGTTTTCCAACGAATATAACAAACTCGCTCATTATAAAACCACCGCAGAAGAAATCTGGAAGGATACAAATGGCGCAATTACCCATTTCGTATCTGGCATCGGTACTTCGGGTACACTCATGGGTGTGGCCAAGGGATTAAAGGAAAACAATCCCAAAATCAAAGTAGTGGAAGCCCATCCGGTTAAGAACCATTACATACAGGGCTTAAAAAATATGGAAGAGGCTATAATTCCTGAACTATACGATCCTGCCATCATAGATGAATCCATCATGGTGGAAAGTTGTGATGCCATCAAAATGTCCAGAAGAATCATCTTAGAAGAAGGCATTTTTGTGGGCATGAGTAGTGGAGCCGCCTTGATTGCGGCTTTGGAAGTGATAAAAATACTTGATTCGGGAACGGTGGTTTGCATTTTCCCCGACAGGGGAGAAAAATACCTGAGCACGAGAATGTTCTCGGATTGTGAATAATGGCTATTCCCCGCTGGGGAATAGCCTTTAAGTTTTGCCAATGGCAAAACTTCACGGTTTTTAAAATGTCCTTGGAGTTTTTTATACGTGAATAGCCCAGAATTTTTACGTTCTGTCTTCTCTTGAATACGGAATCCCAAGAGAAGCAGGGGCGCCAACTTTTCTTTTTAGGGTATCTGTTGAGGTAAAGAAAAGGACAACAATTGTCAGCAGATAGGGAAGCATTTTCAAAAAATCCGGAGAAATGTGCGTACCAACTGCTTGCATCCTTAAACCCAACGCTGTGATACCACCAAAAAGGTAAGCACCCAAAAGGGCTTTATAGGGGTCCCATGTTGCAAACAGGACCAGGGCAATGGCAATCCATCCTCTACCTGCAGTCATATTTTCGATCCACATGGAGTTGTAAGCCAGTGAAAGATAAGCGCCTCCAATAGCGGTAATGGACCCACCGATGATGGTATAGAGATACCTAGTAAAAAATACGTTTATTCCTCTGGCGTCGGCCGCTTCAGGGGATTCTCCAACTGCTCTTAGGGTCATGCCTCCACGGGTTTTGTAGATGAAAAACCACATGAGTGGTACAGCCAACAGACTGATATAAACCAATAAATCATGCTGAAACAGGATTCGGCCAATCACAGGGATATCAGATAAAAGAGGAATGGAAATTGTCTCAAATCTCTCCGCGACAACACCAATATAGTCTTTTCCCCATAAACCGCTAATTCCGCTTCCTAACATGGTGATAGCTAAACCGCTAACGATTTGATTAATTTTTAAGGTTACAGTGAAAAAGGCGTGAATCAAGCCAAGAATTGCACCAGCAATCATCGCAACCAGGATAGCCAAAAGCAGATTGGACGTATTATACGAGACCACAAATCCCCCTATAGCCCCGATAAGCATGATTCCCTCAAGACCCAGATTCATGATTCCGGAACGTTCGGTGAATATGGTTCCCAATACGGCAAAGAGTAAAGGAGTTCCAGCTCTTACCGTTGCATGAAGTGTGGCTACGATAAAGGAAAGAACATCATTCATTTGCGACCGCCTCCTCTGCTTTCTCTATCCTCAATCGGTAGGCAGCGATGGCCTCTCCGCCAAGCAGGCAAAACAACACCAATCCTTGAAATATGGAAATTAAAGATATAGGTAGTTTGTAAAACATTTGCAATTGATCATTTCCCACCAGCAAACCTCCAAAGAGAAAAGCAACAAAAATAACGGCAATGGGATTTAGCTTAGCCAGCCAAGCAACGATGATGGCTGTGTAGCCGTAGCCTGGAGAAAATCCGTGCATGAGTCTGTGTTGCATCCCCATCATTTGAACTCCCCCTCCTAAACCAGCTATGGCACCACTTACAACGAGGGAAATGATGGTATATTTTTTAACTTTGATACCCGAATAAGTGGCTGCTTTTATATTATCGCCAACTATTCGGGAATTAAAGCCCCATTGTGTCTTCACGTTGATATATTGAAGTAAAATGGCAAAGGCAATGGCGATAAAAACACCGATGTGAACGTTACCATCAAAAAAAGTGGGCAACATTGCCGGCTCGGGAAAAGCTGCAGTTCCCGGGAAACCAAATCCTTTCGGATCTCTCCAGGGACCGTAAACCAAATAATCCACCCAAAAAATGGCTACATAATTGAGCATCAGCGTAACAACGATTTCATCTGTTTTCGCATATGCTTTCATAAGTGCCGGAATAAGTGCCCAAAGAGCACCGGCAATAGCACTGAAAAGGGCTACAAGGGTTATAAGGAGAAGTGGAGATGTGATACCTCTGAAGACAAAAAGGGCGGCCCAAGTTGCAGCCAACGCACCCATATAAAGCTGACCCTCTCCACCGATATTCCAGATTTTCATTTTGTAAGCAAATGATAGTCCCAACCCTACAAATGCCAGGGGAACCATCTTGGAAATCGTACTGTATAATCCGTATTGGTTAAAAAAAGGCCAGGCGATTAACTCTTGATAAGCAGAAACCGTTTCATTGAAAGCCCCCTGAAAACTTCCCAACCGACCCATAAAGAATATCGTCAGGATAACAAACATGATCAATAACGCTGCTAATATTGAAACAATAGGGACAACTAAGGACAAATACCGGGGAGTATTCAGTCTTTTTTCAATTTTAATTTTCATGTATGGAATCCTCCCTTGTTCCGGCCATCATAAAGCCGATTTTTTCTGTATAGGATGGATCAGGGGGGGTATAACCCATAATTTCACCTTCGTATATCACTGCAACCCGATCGGATAGTCTAAAGATTTCATAGAGCTCTCCAGCTAATAGTAAGATGGCGGACCCCTTTTTCTTTTCTTCCAAAAGGGCTTGGTAGACAAATTCCATAGCGCCTATGTCGAGACCTCTGGTTGGATGTTCAGCAATAATAACCGAAGGGTTGTTGGATAACTCTCTTGCTAAAACCACTTTTTGAAGGTTTCCGCCGGATAAATATCGAACTCGAGTCTTGGAGGAAGGTGTGGAAATGGAAAAATTTTGAATAAGTTCTCCTGCTTTTTCATGCATCTGTTTAATTTGCATATTCCAAGCTGAAGATTTTTTCAAACCGGGAATGGCATTTTTCATAAAGATATTGGACATAACTGAAAGGTTGGGACAAGTGGCAATGGTTTTTCTATCTTGAGGAATAAACGAAAGCCCTGATTGTATTCTCTTTTTAATGGAACGATGGTGAAGATCCTCACCATCCATTTGAATCCTTCCCGTCTCAATGGGTCTCAATCCATATATGGCTTCAGCCAATTCTTTTTGACCGTTTCCGGCAACTCCCGCTATTCCTAAAATTTCCCCTCCATGAATTTCAAGGGAAAGGTTTTTTACAGCCGTTAATCCTTTGTCATTTTTAACACTCAAATCTTTTATCTCAATCTTTACAGGACCCGG
>CAZRYM010000175.1:0-3923 GCA_964604305.1 uncultured Thermotogaceae bacterium
CCATTGGCAGCAATGAGGACTCGTTGAAAAAGATGGGAATCAATGTCAATAAATATAGAATTATTGCCTTTGGTTTTTCCGGTTTGTTGAATGGTTTCGCCTGTATTCTTTTAGCTTCCTATTTAGGAATGGCCCCGGCGCGTTTGGGAGACAAATACCTATTTAACACACTTATCGCTGTAGTTGTAGGCGGAACATCCATCATGGGGGGTACTGGCGGACTCATCAAAACACTCTTGGGTGTTCTACTGATTGGTATGTTTGATAATGGGATGAACCTCCTTGGAGTGGGGTCAAATGTTCAAGATATTTCAAAAGGGATTTTGCTTGTACTGGCAATATCGCTTGTCATTTTTTCGCAGAAACGCGGAAAGATATTACTAACCAAATGAATATGGGGTGGACAGTGTGTTTAATAAATGGATGACTATATTCAAGAATGAAAAAATAGCAAAATATTGGACGCCGATATTGCTGATTATATTGCTTCTGTTTTTTGGAATCCAATTTCCGACGTTTCTCTCATTTACAAATATTCAGAACCTTTTGAAACAAATGTCGATTCTGCTCATTGCAGGAATGGGAATGTCCATGATTATCATCATGGGAAGTATCGACATTTCAGTAGGTGCCTGTATAACATTTACGGGTGCTATAACAGCCATGGTAACCCCTCATCTGGGTGTCTGGGCTATCTTTATTGGCATCTTGGTTGGAGCCGGTGTTGGTTTTTTAAACGGTTTCCTGGCTACTTTACTGAAGATTCCAACTTTTCTTTCTACCATAGCGATGATGATGATCCTAAATGGTGTTTCTGTATTGCTTTTAAAGGGATCTCCTTTTAATATCGACTCAGAACCTTTTCTCTTGGTGAGTAAAGGTAATACAGTTTTCGGGATGCCCAATATTGTATTTATTCCATTGATTATTGTTATTTTCACCATTTTTTTCTTACGTAATACTACTTTTGGAAGAAGTTTATATGCTATCGGCAGCAATGAATATGTGGCAGAGTATTCCGGTATCAATGTTGTGAAAATGCAAATTGTAACTTTCGCAATACATGGATCATTTATAGGATTGGCAGGAGCTTTACAGGCATCTTTACTGGAAGCCGGATGCCCGTATATGGGAGATACATACACCTTGTCAACCGTCGCCGTAGTGGTTATGGGTGGCATTGCGCTTAGCGGCGGAAGAGGAACACCAATTGGTACATTACTTGGAGCCGTTTTAATCACGGTATTAATCAGCGGATTGAATTTCATGGGAGTAACACCTGAAATAAGAAACGTGGCAATGGGTGTCCTGATCATCTTTGGTGCACTTGTATCCAATATGGGCAGGCCGAAAAGCCTTATTGTGAAATAACACGATTGTTCTCAGTAAACGGTTTCAGAAACACAGAAAAAGACCAATAAGAGTGAGGTTTATTTAAGTATGAATAAAACAAATTCAGGCGAAGAAAATGCTTATTTTGAAATAAAGGGCATTCAACAAAAATATCCCGGTGTGCATGCGCTAAAGGGAATCGATTTAACCATTAACAAAAACGATATCATCGGTTTTGCAGGAGAAAATGGCGCCGGTAAATCAACTTTACTAAAAATCATATCCGGAGTTGAAAAACCTGTAGATGGCGAGATGTTTAGTTATGGCAAACCTTATAAACCGGAAAATTTTAGAGAAGCTAACCTTTTAGGGGTTTCTATGGTTTTCCAGGAACAGAATCTTGTCCCTGATTTGACTGTTTATGAAAACCTCTTTTTATCACATGAAGAAAATTTTGAGAAAAGAGGTGTCTTAAACAGAAGACAGATGATAAAAAAGGCTCAGGAATATCTGGAAAACTTTGAGCTTAATATTGATCCAAAGCAAGAAGTCAAAACCTGTTCTTTCCATCAGCGGCAAATGCTGGAAATTATCAGAGCTTTTGCAATTTCTGATATGTACCATATTGATACCCCTTTAATATTATTGGATGAACCGACTTCGGGACTCCCTGAAAAAGAAAGGGCATTATTACTTGGTAAAATAAAGAGTTTTTCTGAAAAGGCCAGTTTTATCTTCGTTTCTCACAGACTGTCTGAATTAATGACCACTTGCAACAGGATTGTTGTTTTAAAAGACGGTGAACTGGTGGGTGAAGTCAATCCAAAAAAGACCACTGAAGATGACATTCATCCCATGATGGTGGGAAGGATCTTAAGCGGAGACACCTATAACACACACACACAGAAATCCCTGGAAGAGATCGAAAACGAAAAAACCGTTTTGGAAATTAACGCATTAAGTTCCCATAAAGAATACGATTCCGTTTCCATAAAACTCAGAGCCGGTGAGATTCTTGGTATTGGAGGATTACTGGGTTCAGGTAAAAAAGAACTGGGAGAAATACTTTTTGGGATTGGTAGATATGATACAGGCCAAATCAAAATAAACAATAACCATATAGAAAAACCCAATATTAGAAGGATGATTCACAACAATATCGGCTATGTTCCCTCAGAAAGAAAAAATCTGGGGATTATTGATACCTTGAATGTGACATACAATCTTTCACTGCCTAATTTAAAGACCTTAAGCAGTAAAATTGCACTACTGAACAAACAGAAAGAAAAGATCATGGTTCAAAACAGTATCAGCAAATTTCGAATAAAGGCAAAAGCTGACGATTTGTGTTACTCACTCAGTGGCGGAAACCAGCAAAAGATCGTTTTATCCAAGTGGTTGGCAAAAGACTTGGATGTGTTAATCCTTAACAACCCAACCAGGGGTATTGATGTTGGCGCCAAAGAGGAGATTTATACCTTTATTCGTGAAGCAGCAAACAAAAAAATGGCTATTATCCTTATCACTGATGACCTCTTAGAGTTAATCGGTCTCAGTAACCGCATTATTATCATGAAAGACGGACGAATAGAATCTGAATTTGAAGCAGAGAAGGACCGTAAGCCTTCAGAGGAAGAAGTAGTCAAATACATGGTGTAAAAGGAGATTTGATATGAAAAAAATAATCAATAATATAGACAATTTGGTTCATGAGATGTGTTCAGGAATTGCAGAAGCGTTCCCTGAAAAGGTTGAATACGATGAAACCAATAAAGTTATCTCAAGAAAGACGAAAAAAACAGATCGGGTAATGCTAATCAGTGGCGGTGGTAGTGGTCATGAACCCGCTCATGCCGGATTTGTCGGCAAGGGATTGCTTGATGCAGCGGTATGTGGCGATGTCTTTGCCTCCCCATCGGTTATGCAAATCTACAACGCCATCAAAAAGAATCATACCGACAAGGGTGTGTTACTGGTTGTAAAGAATTATGCCGGAGATGTAATGAACTTTGATAATGCAGCTGATCTTGCTATGGATGAAAATGATATCCATGTAGATTCAGTATGTGTTAATGATGACGTAGCTATTGAAAAAAAAGAAGACCGTCGGGGCGTTGCGGGAACTCTGTTTGTCCATAAAATAGCAGGGGCGATGGCTGAAAAAGGGGCAGAGCTCAATGAAGTAAAAAGGGTTGCCGAAAAAGTCATCAATAATGTCAGGTCCATGGGTATCGCCCTTGAATCATGTATTGTACCCGCAAGAGGAAAACCCACATTTGAATTGGAAGTTGACAAAATTGAAGTGGGAGTCGGTATTCATGGTGAAGCTGGTATTAGGCGAGAATCGCATGTTCAATCAAAAACTTTGGTTACAAAAATGATGGAACGCATTCTTTCAGATCTTCCATTTGAAAAGGATGATGAATGCGCCTTAATCATTAACGGCTTTGGCGGAACCCCTTTGCAGGAGCTTTATGTATTGGCAAATGATGTGATCAGCTTCCTCAAAGAAAAGGGCATCAAACTTCATCGAAATATGATTGGCAATTACATGACCTCTATTGACATGGCAGGTGCTTCGATTTCACTGC
>CAZRYM010000176.1:0-3914 GCA_964604305.1 uncultured Thermotogaceae bacterium
CAAAATCTCTTTTGTCGGTACATATGGCATTGTTTTTCCTCCTTGTTTATTGTTTTTGATTACTCTTTTTTTTATGCAAAATTTCTCTTCCACCGGAAGCTATAAGAAGTAGCTGATGAATTGAATTCTCCGGATATTACATTAACTGTGTTATTTCTTTTGTTTTGTTTAGACCCCCCCCCAAGGGGGGATTTTTTGGTTTTGAGTTTTTTTGTGAAATTTTTATATTTCATTTTTTTCAAAGATCGTTTTGTACATCGAGTTTGTAGTCTATGATATCTTCATCCTGAAAGAATATTTTGTGCTCTCTTTGAAAGCTTTCCATTGAATCGGAGGCATGTATGAGGTTTTTGGTGACACTGACAGCGTAATCAGCCCGTATACTTCCCGGGTCAGCCTTCAGAGGGTCAGTGTCTCCAATGATGTGCCGGACCAATTCTACACATCTGGGTCCTTCCACAACCATAAATAATGCGGGGCCTCCCGTTGCAAATTCCAAAAGGGGTTTGTAAAACACCTTCCCTTTATGTTCTTCGTACAGATCTTCGGCTTGGGATTGGGACATTTTAAGAAATTTCATTGCAATAATCTTCAAACCCCTTTGTTCAAAGCGTTTGAGTATCTCCCCCATAAGGCCTCGCCTGATTGTGTTTGGTTTAAAAAAGACGAATGTTCTATCCATTCAGCACCCCTTTTCTGTTAATCACAGCCATGTCTTTCCCACCATCTGCCCAGCTTTATCACGATACAATTACCGGTAACCTTTACCTTGCTGCCCTGTGGTATGATCACGGGAAAGTACTTTCGGCATTCAAATTCATCTATCTGGATATCCTCTAGAGTTAACAATACGCAAAAACCCTGAATATATTCTTCATTAAACTGTTTTTTATATGTATAAAAATAATCGTTTCTAAATTCGTTGAAGTTCTCTTTAATCTCAGCCTGCGGGTAACGGTAGTTGATGACCTCGCTCCCCTTTTTTGCATGCATCTCCCTCTCTCTTCCCCAGTCATAGAGTCGGTAGGTAATGTTTGAGCTCTGCTGTACTTCCAGTATCAGTGATCCCGGACCTAAGGCATGAACCTTTCCTGCCTGGAGATAGATGAGATCATCTTTTTTTATCTTGGTATAATTTAATTTGTCTTGAAGGGTTCCGGCTTCGATGATTTCAAGCATTTCTTTTTTTGAAGCGATTCCGCTGATGCCGTTGACAATCTTCGAATCATCAGAGGCTTCCAGCACGTACCACATTTCATTTTTTCCCCAAGGCTCGCCTTTTTCGTTCTTTTTGGCATAACTGTTATCCGGATGAACCTGCACGGAAAGCCATTCTGTCGCACAGAGCGTCTTGATGAGGAAAGGAAATCGGGGAAAATTAAGACCGGTTATCTTTTTGATCATTTTGGAGGGCAGGTATTCCCTCCCATCTATGGAGAAGATGGAGGTTTCTTTACCGGGTATACTTGAAAGAAGCCATACCTCGCCAATGTCCGAGGTTTCCGCCTTCGGGTAGATATCCCTGAAGATGTCGCCACCCCAGGGTTTGGAAACATAAACAGGTTCTGAAAGATAGAACAATGATTACACCCCTTTTTTCAGCTTTTTTTTCCTATGTGCATTCTCAGGATGTTCTTTTGCAGTGAGGCATTGGCCTTGTAGCGTTCAACGTCGTTCTTTGCCTTTGACAGAAGGTCTTCGGCACGCTGCTTGGCCTTCTGAGCTCTGTAAACATCTATTTCTTCCGCCTTTTCCGCGGCATCTGTTACGATGATCAGTTCTTCTCCATTCATACGGAGTAGTCCGCCATGTACAGCAAATTCCAGTTTTTCCTTTTCGGTTTTAACTTCCATCATGGCAATATCCAAAGCTGTCACGATTGGAGCCCGTTTATCCAAAACCCCCATGGATCCTTCAATGGTTCTGAAAGTAACACTTTCGGCTTCACCACTCCAGACTACCCTGTAGGGAGATACGATCTCCGTCTTGAATGTGCTCACATGGATCAACCTTCCTTGATCTTTTTGGCCTTTTCCCTTGCCTTGTCGATGTTCCCAACCATGAAGAATGCCTGTTCGGGAAGATCATCGCATTTTCCGTTGAGAATATCCTCAAAGCTTCTGACGCTGTCGGCTATTGAAACGTATTCTCCCGGTACACCGGTAAACCTTTCGGCAACAAAGTTGGGCTGTCCCAGGAATCTCTGGATTTTTCTGGCCCGTTGAACCGTTCGCTTGTCTTCTTCGGAAAGCTCTTCCATACCCAGAATAGCGATGATGTCCTGAAGTTCATTATATCTTTGAAGCACTTCCTGCACACCTCGCGCCACGTGATAATGCGTTTGACCCACGATATCCGGTTCCAGTATCTTTGAGTTTGAATCAAGTGGATCCACTGCGGGATATATCCCCAACTCTGAAATCTTTCTGGATAAAACAACCGATCCGTCAAGATGGGTAAACGTGGTGGCTGGTGCCGGGTCAGTTAAGTCGTCAGCGGGTACGTAAACAGCCTGCACCGATGTAATGGAACCTTTTTTAGTTGAAGTAATCCTTTCCTGAAGTTCACCCATATCCGTGGCAAGTGTAGGCTGATAACCCACGGCACTGGGCATTCTTCCGAGCAAAGCGGATACCTCGGAACCTGCCTGTACAAACCTGAATATATTATCGATAAAAAGCAAAACATCTTTGCCTTCAACATCTCTGTAGTATTCGGCCATGGTCAAAGCCGTTAAAGCGACTCTAAACCTGGCACCGGGTGGTTCGTTCATCTGTCCGAAAATCAAGACTGTATTATCCAACACTTCAGCTTCCTGCATTTCAAGGTAGATGTCGTTTCCCTCTCTCGTTCTCTCTCCCACTCCGGCAAACATGGAGAATCCATGATGTTCGATGGCGATGTTTCGAATCAGTTCCTGAACCAATACGGTTTTTCCAACACCGGCACCACCGAAAAACCCGACTTTTCCTCCCTTGGGGAAGGGGGCAATCAGGTCTATGACCTTTATTCCCGTTTCAAGTATCTCTATTTCCGTTGACTGGTCTTTTAGTCTGGGCGGATCCCTGTGGATAGGCCAGCGTTCTTTTGTGGAGATTGGACCTTTATTGTCAATAGGTTCTCCAAGAAGATTAAACAATCTTCCCATGGCTTCAGGACCTACAGGAACAGATATGGGCGAACCCGTATCAATAACTTCCAGACCTCTGATGAAACCATCTGTGGAATCAAGGGCTACCGCTCTTACGGTGTCGTCACCTATCAACTGTTCCACTTCAAGAACCAATTTCTTTTTTGTATCCGGATGTGTCACTTCAAGGGCGTTAAATATGTCCGGCAGGCTTTCATTGCTGAACTTTACATCTATTACAGGACCGATGATTGAAACGATCTCGCCCTTATTTGTTTTTGCCATAATACACCTCCCGCAGTCTGCTTAAGTGAGTTTTTTCAGTTCAAATATTCCTGTTTAGTATACCATAATTGTCATGGCCATTCCATAACAAAAAACCGGGAATATCCCGGTTTATTATTTTCAAATGAAATTATTGACTTAATCTAAACTTCGGCTTGGGCCCTGTCAATTCTTTTGACAAGCCTGGATTTTCTTCTGGCAGCCTGATTTTTGTGAATTGTTCCAATCTTTGCCGCTCTATCTATCGCAGAAAAAGCTTTAGGGAGCATTTCACTGGCATTTTCCACGTTGCCCTCTTCCAAAGCTCTGTTGATCTTTTTTGTCAGATTCTTAAATCTACTTCTGTAGATTTTATTCTGCATCTTCTCTTTTTCGGATCTTTTGACCCTTCTCATTGCTGATTTGTGCTGTGGCATTTTTCTACCCCCTTTCTCACTTCACAGAGCGTATTTTACCATGCATTTTGATAATTGTCAAATCGTATTTCATAATGTTGGTA
>CAZRYM010000177.1:0-3886 GCA_964604305.1 uncultured Thermotogaceae bacterium
GCGCTGCCTTGGTAAGGCAGAGGTTGTGAGTTCGAATCTCATTTCCTGCTCCAATTAAGGTCTTTCGGTAAGGTTTTCACCGAAAGACCTTTTTTTATGGTAGTATATGATAAATCAAGATAAAAGAAGGTGTAAATTGAAAAGCGGCTTTGTGACTTTATTGGGAAGACCAAATTCCGGAAAATCAACTTTAATTAACACACTAATGAATCAGAAAATTGTAATTGTTTCTGACAAGCCCCAAACAACCTGGCACAGAATCAACTGTATTTATACTGATGATTCTTCACAAATAGTATTTACAGATACCCCCGGCATCCATAAGGTAATTAATAATGTAAACAGATATATGATGAAAGCTGTAGGGGAAGCTCTGGAAGGGATGGATCTAATTCTTTGGATTATTGATGTATCAAAAGGCTTATCAAAAGGAGAAGACTATGTCTACGATAAGATCAAGGGTATTCATAGACCCTGCTTAATTTTATTGAACAAAATTGATCTTCTTGATAATAATAAAATAGATTACTATTCAACGTTACTTCAAAAGAAATACAAACCAACAGAGCTTTTAACCATTTGCGCAAAAGACTTACAACAGCGAGACAATATTATTATAAAAATCAAAGACTATTTATCAAATGGAGCACTTTTATATCCTCCTGATATGATTACTGACAGATCCAACAAATTCATTGTATCAGAAATTATTAGAGAAAAAATATTCAGGATTACTTATGAGGAAATCCCCTATTCATGTGCTGTTTTTATTGAACACTTTTCTGACAAAGAAGATGGCAAACTCTATATTAGAGCTGAAATATGGGTGGAAAGAAAAACTCAAAAGGGTATGATAATCGGAAAAGAGGCGAATATTATCAAAAAAATTCGAGCTAAATCTAAAAAAGACATTAGTTACCTTTTTGAAAGGCAAGTTGATCTTGAATTATATGTAAGAGTCAAAGAGAATTGGAGACAGAAGGATCATATACTCAATGACGATTTATATTTTTCATAGGTGAAAAGATCGATAAATTTTAAAAAGGAATTGTGAAAAAATAAAGTAAGCGAATTTGAAATACAACTATTTTTCTGAAGGAGATTTCGGAAATTGGAAAAAAGAAAAGCGGGAACACTTTTTGCGATTTTTTTATTATTCATACTAAAGTTTGCATTTGCATCAGTTTCAGTAGAAAATATCAAGTCTTTTGATGCAATGTATGAACTACAAAAAGATCCCGATCAATTAAAATATGCCCTGGATTGTACACTGTCTACATTGATGTATGCTGAAGAAAATTTTCCATCTCAAATCTCAGCGGAGATTTTATTGGAAAGAATTTATTCCAAATTAGGATTAATTGAAAAATACAGTGTTGAAGATGAAATTATCATATCTATTATCAAAGAATCTACAAACGATTTACTGAGAGCACTAAAAACAGTTGATGAGGAAACTGATAAATATCAACAAGCATATCCTTTAATGGATTTTGTTGCAAAAGATTTCTCACAAACAATCGAGCAGTTTCATTTCGAAAAATTTAAGGAATATTTTGAATTGAACAAACTCAATGAATATCAACTGATAGAATCATTGGATGGCAAACAACTCCAAAAGCTTACTGCAAAAATCATTGAAACGATTATTCAAAATAATTACTCTCTGACAAATGAAACATACTCTAAAATGGTAAATTTAGGAAAAGACAAACTACTTAATTATCTAAATATCCAAATAAATCCCTATTTAAATAAAAACCAAGTGGAAACATACGAAAAGCAATTTTACCTTTTAAAAGCTTATTCATCACTTTACAAATATTTTCATGGCCAATCATATGAAGAAAATATACCAAAAGATAAATATAATTATTATAAGGATTTATCAGATTATTATGATTACCTAAGCAACGTGGAGATTTTATCAAGACGTCTATTAACTGCTGAAAAAGAAACCTTAAGTAATTTGTTCCCTGTCTTTTTAGATTATATTGAACAATATGAAGATATAAACTTAAAAACAGATAAATTAAACAAAACACTTCAATCTATGATAAAAAATGCTTCGACAAGATTTTCATATGAAAAATCTGAATTGAGAGTTGAGAATATGGATTTATCAGAAATTTCGGTTTCAAATGAGGAAATTAACACGAGCCTGAAAAATTTGATTACTTTGATCAATTCAAAAAAGCAGAATGAGGTCATAACTGAAAAAAAATCGATCCTTTCTTTTATAAGCAAGACATCTTTATTCTTATATTTATTAATAATTACTGGAATTTTATTACTAATTTTAATTGTGCTACCTTTAAAGTTCAAGGCTTCACTTTTAAAGAATTTTGGCTTGAATAACAGGGCTCTTTCTTTATTTGAAAAAGCTGCGATTAAAAACCCAATGGATCCTGATGTTCACATCAAAACAGCACAGATTTATGAAAAATTAGGAAGAGAGGAAGAAGCTATGAATGAATATAAAATTGCATCAAAAGTCCTTGATATGAAAGAGGATTGACAGAGTGTTATTCTTAAATTTTGAGAAATATCTTTTCTGGCTGGTTATCTTCCTTTTTATTCTTTTGTTAGCAGCTTATAAGACATTTCCGTTGGAATTTGAACAAGAAATAAACATAGCTGCTTCAGAAATGAGTATAGATCCATTTCTTATTGCTGCAACTATAAAGCTAGAAAGCAATTTTGATGTGATGGCGCTATCTCATTCAGGTGCCTTTGGTTTAATGCAATTGATGCCAGAAACCGCAAATTGGCTAAAAACATTATATGTTATCCAAGGAACATGGAGAGAACCATTAAATAACATTAAACTTGGAACTTTTTATTTAAAAAGACTGATTTCAGATTTTGAAAATGATATTCATCACGCATTAAACGCTTATCATATGGGTCCAACAAAATTGAAGAGTATGATAAACGAAGACAATGATTTTCGAGAATCCACCTATACAAAAAGGATTTCTATTTATCGAAATATTTATCAAATCCTCTATAATGATTTCCTTCTTTATCCTGGAGAGTGAGATGAAATTATGATAAAAGCTAGTCATTTAGTAAAGACTTATACAAACGGATCAATAATAGTAAAGGCATTGGATCAAGTATCTATATCTGTAGAAAAAGGCGAAATAGTTTCAATTCTCGGTCCTTCTGGATGTGGTAAAAGTACATTGTTAAACTGTTTGTCGGCCATTGATAGTCCAGATGAAGGTGCAATTTTTATCAATGGCAAAAACATACTGACAATGAGCGATAGAGAAGTTACAAAATTTCGAGCTGAAAATATGGGTTTTATCTTTCAGTTTTACAATCTCATCCCTGTTCTAAATGCTATTGAAAATGTAGAATTGGCATTATTAGCTCAGAATAGCAAAATTATAAATACATACGAAAAAGCAAAAGAAGCTATGTTGAAAGTTGGCTTAAAGGAAAGGATAACACACTATCCACACCAGTTAAGTGGCGGTGAAAGACAACGTGTTGCTATTGCAAGAGCCTTAGTTCATAATCCCGGAATAATTTGGGCTGATGAGCCAACCGGAGCCCTTGATACAAAAACCGGTAACAAGATAATGGATTTGATATTGGAGTTAAATAAAACTGAATTCATGACCTTTGTGATTGTAACTCACGATGATCGTATTGCTCAGTTTTCAAACAGAATCCTTAAAATGGATAGTGGAAAATTCCTAACAGGAGAAGAATCTTGATTATTTTTATTTCGGTAATACTTGGATTACTTTTTTTTGTTTTTCTATTCCTTGTGCAAAATAAGAAAGTTAGAAAGATTTCGTTCAGAAATCTTTTTCGTAAAAAGACACAAACAGTTTTAATCATTCTCGGATCAATGATAGGCACAGCGATGATA
>CAZRYM010000178.1:0-3813 GCA_964604305.1 uncultured Thermotogaceae bacterium
TGTCTTCGATTTTGTCGATTTGATCTGCATTCATTGGGCAGATTTTCTGACAATAGAGGCAATCATATGCGGTATGATGAACTTTTTCATCGAGCCATTCAGGAAATTCACCGGGAGTTTCATTGAAAAAAGAAAGGCATCTGGTATTGTCGATTAAGATTCTGTCTTTTTTTATCGCACCTGTTGGGCAGGCATTCGTACATAAGTTGCAATTATGGCATGATTCAGCTAATTTCGGTTCACCCCAACTATCTAATTCACAGGGAAGATCTGAAAAAAAAGGCAAATAGGAGAAGTTGCTGCCAAGACCGGCAATGTAAGTGATGTTGTTTTTGCCGTAAACCGCCAGTCCGCTTTGAGTTCCCAGCCGCTTCAAAGGCAGGTTAAAAGCCGGCATCACAAAATAACCCCTGGCCTCTAAATGGTTTTTAAGATACTGTCCCGCCCGTTTAAAATCAGCACGCACCAAACTGAGAATCGTTTTCTTTTTGCCCTTGTAAACAAAATCAACCCTGGCATATAACGGATGGTTAATTGCCATCAGTATGAGCGATTTGATATTTTCATCGGGAAGGGTAAAATCATACATCTCGTTGGTAATCCATTGTTGAAAATGATTTAAATCGTTCGTTTGATTAAACTCCTTAAAAAAGGCTTTTAAATCTTCCAAGTGCTTGATATCAATGACGATCAATCTGTCGCCGTTTTTTTCCGCCAATGCTTCCAATGCTTTGTGCATTCTATCTCCCCCTCTTAAGTATACACGAAACCTGATCAAGAGAAGTTTTTAGTAACTGAATGATGCCCCCCTTGACAATTTTCAACAATTTCTATATTATATGAGTATACTCATATTAATCTTCATTCGTTGATTAAAAAGGAGAAATCATGTCTGCGCGAATAAACAAAGAGGAACAGGAAAAGATTAGAAAGGAAATTTTGGAAAAGGCTTCTACGTTGTTCACGAAGAACGGTTATGAAGACACAAAGACAAAGGACATCAGTGAACTGGTTGGAATAGCTGAGGGAACGTTGTTTAACTATTTTTCTTCCAAGGCCAATCTCTATATGGAAGCCATGCTGGAAAAAACTGAAATTACAAGTGTCAATATTGCAACCAGGGAAATAACCAGAGAAAACATCATCGAAATAGTCCTGGAATTCATTACAAAGAGTTTTAAGATCATTCTTAAACTCCCCAAAACCGTTATCAAAGAGATCCTGCACCTTTCAACATATTTATCAAAAAAGAAGCGAAAGGTTTTTGAAAAATTTGCAGAGAACGATTTTAAAGCCATGGATGAGTTGGAAAATCTGCTGAACCGGATGTACCAAAAAGGCTTCCTTAAAGACATCGATACAAAAACAGCTGCTTCTATTTATATCCTGTTCAGGAGTAACGGTTACCGTTGAAATCCCGCAAATTTCTCAAGGTGAAATCTTAAATGAATATGTCACCATCACCACAACAAATGCAACACCTTCCGAACACAATACGGAAGAAAATCCAATCCCAGCAGATGAGTCCGTACCGTTTGATTTTGAAATCAAAAAGTCCGACGGCATACAGTACACGGTCACATTCCGTGGGGAAGCTCAAGCGCCTTTGGCAGACAGCGTTGATGAAACCCGATATGTCTATTCTCTGGATCTTTCACAAACCGCATCGGGTACCTATGCCATTATCATTTCCGCTTCAAATCAAGTTTCAACACGGCATTCTTCAAGAGATGAAGAACAGGCCCAAATCTGGATTCAAGTACAGAACACGCCTCCGTTCAAACCGGAAAATATCTCACCGGAAGATGGCGCTGCTAATCAACCGAGACAAGATCTGTTGTTCACCTGGGAAGCAGTGAATGATCCGGATGAAGAAGATGAAGTCTACTATCTATTCCTTTTAGGAACATCTGAAGAAAACCTGACATTACAGGCAACACCCTCCCAAAACACTTATACACATCCGGGTCCCCTTGAATATGATACCCAATATTTCTGGCAAGTAATCGCCGACGACGGCAAAAAGTCCCAGGCAAGGGAAAGTACAGCGGGAGAAATCTGGCAGTTCACAACTGAACCTGAGCCCCCCAAAGTGACACTTACCGTTCAAAGCCAACCACAGGCCGGAGGGGATGTAAAAATTGGAGATGGGTCATGGTCTAAAGAAGCCGATGTGGAGGTTTATGAAGGCACTTCAAAGACCATTTCCTCACGTTCAGCTCCCGATTATCTCTTTGAAGGCTGGTATCTGGGAGAAGACCTGATCTCAAGGGATACATCGTATGATGTTCATGTTGAAGAAGACAGCATCTACCGGGCGCGTTTTGTTGAAATTGGCGTATTCCAACCCCCTGACATGATATATGTGGCCAAAACGAGTTACCAGCGTTCCGGCAATGAAGTGACATTAACTTACGGATATCGCATCAGCAAAACTGAAGTGACGATCAATCAATACCATGCCTTTCAAAATGATTCTCAATCCTCCGTCCGTGAAGCAAACCAACCTGTTGCAATGGTGGACTGGCTTGATGCCGTTGCCTTCTGCAACTGGTTGAGTGTACAGGACGGACTGGCACCGGCATATGACAATGAAGGAAACCTTCTGACTGCCAATGGGCAAATCACACAAGATATCAAAACCGTCGAAGGCTATCGACTGCCCACGGAGGCCGAATGGGAACTGGCAGCCAGGGGAGGCGGATGGCCAAGCGGAGATTACCAGTATGCCGGAAGCGATACCGTTGGTGATGTGGCCTGGTATGCGGCCAACTCCAATGCTGACGGCACAGGCCCACGGGCCCAACCGGTGGCCGGCTTGTTGGCCAACGATTTGGGACTCCACGATATGAGCGGAAACGTACGGGAATGGTGCCATGACTGGCACGGAGCCTATCCCCAATCCCATCAGGAAGACCCCGTCGGGCCTGCAGCAGGCACTCAGCGTGTTATTCGTGGCGGAGGATGGGACAGTGCAGCCGATACATGCCTTGTGGGTTCCAGGGATCAGGACCTACCCGAAACAGCCACAGAGAACCTGGGCTTTCGTGTGGCCAAAACTGAACTCCCCTCAGACGGGGAGTTAGTCATTCGCTGGAAAGAGGAACACCCTCCTGCACCACCCCACAGACCCCCTATCGAGGGAGATAAAACCGTCGAAGAGATCGTGGCCAACAAACCGGTAGCATCTTTAGTGGTGACGGTCAATGATGAAGAAACCATCATCGAAGAACCCCAACATGTTGAAGAAACTCAAGCAGGGGAGCATGTCTACGCCGCCCCTGTTGAAAATCTTCAACCTGATGAAGACAATCCGGTGGAAGTTGTGGCTAAAGACGACAACGATCAGCCTTCCAATGAAATAAAAAGGAATTTCCCCTGGAAACCAATTATCACCAATGTTCAGGCGGAAGTCGGTGAATGTGCGGCCAATCAGTGTGTGGTGGTTGTCCGTTTTAATTCCAACCAGGAAATCAGTCAAATTATTCATCAGATAGGCGGAAGCGACGAGGAAACGACCATTGACGATCCATTCAGTTTTCCAGATGAAAATGGCATATACAGTTACAGTTTCAGTGTTACCGTCGATCAGGGAGAGTTTACCATCTATTTTTCAGCTTATGGCGTGAATGGCCAGGATGCCAAAAGCGTCTCGGGCTTTTGTGACTGCAACATACCGCCAAAGATTGATGAAGAAGACTACACCGTGGAAGTGGATGAATGTATAGACAATGAATGTCAAGTGACCATAGGCATATGGGTCGATCAACTGCTTACTCATATCAGCATTCAAACAGACGAGGGAGATCCCCA
>CAZRYM010000179.1:0-3810 GCA_964604305.1 uncultured Thermotogaceae bacterium
ATTTCGGCCATGATGGCGTTATAGAAATCCTGATTTTCAAATAGTTTTGTAAAGGCGTCCATTTGCTCCGTATAACAATCGTTGGCGATGTCTTTAAATATCTTCGGGAAAATACTATCCTGAAAAACCTCTGCGTTATTGTTCTTTGCCTGTTTTTTCAGTTTATTCCGCAGCTTTTTGTCACCGGAGATAATTTTGTCGTACATGGTTTCTACGATGACCTTGTCACCTTCGGTAAAGATACCGTTGAATCGCTCGTTGATATGTTTAATAATCACTTCAAGCAATTCGCTCTTGGGATCCTTTTTGATGCCGGGATCAACCTTTTTGGGATTCTTGAGTTCATTGTATCCTTCAGTCTCTTCAAGGACGATATTGCCTTCGAAAGTCTTGTCCAGGCGATAGTATTCCAATTTTATCTTATCATCCAAATAAACCTTTTCCGTTGGTTTATTGGGTAATACCTTTGCCATATAGGACAGGAAGTTGTATTCCTTTTGAAGTTCCTTGTCAAACATTCTTGTGATCTGAATGATATAGGCATACCATTTCACAAAATTCTTGACGGCCTTCTTGAACTTGAATTTCCCGTCATCTGAAAGGGTATCAAAAATCCCAATGATTGGCTTAAACAGACTTGTTATTTTACCCAGGTCCCTTGCGGATTGTTTGCCCCGCTTATAATAAATCCTGTTGAACTTTTCAACATCCTCATCATTATAAAGGCGCATATTGCGGATAATGGTCTTTGTATCGTAAATCAGATTGACGTTGATCTCCTCATCCAGAACGGTCTCCTCATAATAAGGGGCAAATGCCTTTTTGATGTCCTCGGCACTGTTCACAAAGTCCATAATAAACGTGTCGGTTTTGCCTTTCGTTGTTCTGTTCAGCCTGGATAGGGTTTGAACGGCTTTTACGCCTTTTAAGGGCTTGTCAACAAACATCGTATGGAGCAACGGCTCATCAAATCCCGTTTGATACTTCTCTGCAACGATCAAAATACCGAATTCATCGCCACGAAAAACCTCCGGCAATTGTTTTTCACCCACACGTTCTCCGTTTTTGGTACGATTCAACCCCGATTCGGTATACTCCTGACCTCCATCCGGTACAGAACCGGAAAAGGCCACCAGCACACCAAGGTCCGTATACCCTTTCTTCGCAATATAACGTTTGAATTCCATAAAGTATCTTAAGGCATGAAGTCTTGATTCAGTCACTAACATAGCCTTTGCACGCCCGCCAATCTTCTTTGAGGTATTCTCCCGAAAGGTCTCAATCATGATCTGTGTTTTTTGAGCGAGATTATAGGGATGGAGCGACTCAAACCTTCTGATGGCCTTTTTCGCTTCCGACTCTTCAACTTCAGGATTATCCGGAGTATTTTTTGCAATCTTGAAGCAGGTTTCATAGGTCATGTAATTGGCCAACACATCAAGAATGAACCCCTCATCAATCGCTTGTCTCATGGAATAGATATGGAACGGTTCAAAACCCCCGTCAACTCTGGGTTGACCGAACATTTCCAACGTCTTCTCCTTTGGTGTAGCCGTAAAGGCAAAGAAGGACAGATTCTTATGACGACCATGGGATAGCAACTCTTTTACGATCTTATCTTCAAAATCTTCTCGATTAGCTTCCTGAGACCCTTCAATCAACGCATATTCCCTTAATGCCTCTTCAGAGTCTGCCAATGCCGTCTTTAACTTCTGTGCGGAAGATCCCGTTTGACTGGAATGGGCCTCATCTACAATAATCGCAAAGCGTTTGCCTTGATTATCCTCAATCTCTTCATAGATCACCGGAAACTTCTGCAATGTGGTGACGATGATCTTCTTACCGCTGTTAATGGCATCTCTCAGGTCTTTTGATGTCTTGCCCTCGCCAATGGTCTCCACAAGCCCGAACGTATGGTCAAAAGACGATATGGTGTCTTGTAATTGGCTATCCAGAACCCTTCTGTCCGTGACGACAATCACCGATGTGAAAATGTTCTTGTTATGCTTATCGTGAAGGCTTGCCAGGCGATAACAAGTCCAGGCAATGGAGTTGGACTTTCCCGATCCGGCTGAATGTTGAATCAAATAATTTGATCCAGAACCATTCACTTTGACATCATCAATGAGTTTGGTAACCACATCCAACTGATGATAGCGGGGAAAGATCAATTTCGTGGCAGTCTTCATAATCTTCTTACCGTTTTTGACTTCCGTTTTCCTTTCAACACTCACATGCAGGAACCTGTGAATGATATTCATCAGGGAGTCTTTGGTTAAAACCCTCTCCCATAAATAGGATGTGGCATAGCCATGGGGATTTTCAGGATTGCCCGCTCCCCCAACGTTCCCGGCTCCGTTTGATCCTTGATTAAACGGCAGGAAATAAGTCCCTTTACCGTTCAAGTGTGTGGTCATCGCCACTTCATAAAGGTCCACGGCAAAATAGACGAGGAACCGCTTATTAAATTGAAAGCAGAGTTCTTTCGGGTTGCGATCATACATAAACTGTTTCTTTGCATTTTCAACGGATTGCCCGGTAATTTGATTCTTCAGTTCAATGGCCACGATAGGGATACCGTTCAACGAAAGGACCATATCAATGGTGTTCTTGTTCTGTGTGGAATAGGCAAACTGCCTGGTAGCCGTCAACACATTACTGTTGTAATTTTCTACCAACCTTGGATTCAGCGTGGACTCCGGTTTAAAAAAGGCGATTTTGAATTTTACGCCACGATCTTCAATGCCGTTGCGCAGAACGTGGAGCAAACCCTGGGTGTTTACCACATCGTTGAATCGTTTGTATAAGTGCTTCTCGGCATTTTCCTTATATATCATTTCATATCGCTGCCATTTCCTCGGCTGCGTTTTTTGAATAAAGTTGAGGAGCACGGGAAGGTCCAGGGCCTTTGCCGCATCGTATGTTTGCATATTGCCTTTCATGTAACCGCCTTCAGAGAGTAGAGATTGTTCAATATCTTCCTCAAAACGCTTTTCTTTGTATTCCAAGGTCATTCTCTCCTTTCGTTACTTGGTAATTGCCTTTGAGACCCCTGTTGACTTGAGGAGCAGTGCTTGAATTTTTTGAGGACCAAAACTTCACGTCTGAGTAAAAGCTCAGAAATCCCCCCCCTCGGGGGGGAGGGCCATTTATGGCGGGGGGGGTCTATACGTTCTAACGGAAACATCACTGTTAATCATAGTGTCTCAATAACCCCCCCCACCCTCTTTGTATTAACCGTGAAGTTTTGCCTTTTAAAACTTCAAGGCCTGTTTCTCAAGGCCACCCCGTCGGGGGGGATTTTTAGTTTGTCAACGGTCCCTAAGATATTTCTTTTTTTCCGGTTACAACTTCGTAGATGAGTGATTTTTTGTAGGATTCGAGTTCTAATATCAAGTCTTTTTTCTTTTTTATAAACGTGTTTATAACACTGTATTTTTTATTTAAAAATGACACAATATCATTTTGTTCCTGCAAACTCATTAAAGGTATACGAAATCTTTTTATTGAATCCAATCCTACATTTGATTGAGTGTTGGAATTTATATATGATTTTGCTTCCTCAATACTAGAATGTGCCAGAAAATAATAATGTAAATATTCAGGATTAATACACTGTTTTTTTGGTTTGATGATAACGCATGAATAAGAAGCCAAAAAATCTCTATCATCATTTACATATCTTATTGTTCCAATAGTCGCATATCTTGCATAAATAATATCTCCGCATTCGGGTTGAATTTTTTTTGACAAATTTTGAAAAGCTTCTTCAGATATTTCAGCTTTAGAATTTGTTTCATCTGGAATGAA
>CAZRYM010000180.1:0-3777 GCA_964604305.1 uncultured Thermotogaceae bacterium
TTGTCCACCCTACAAAAAATCCTTTCAGTTTGCTTTCACAGATATTGTTAAGATCAGTCTGATAGTTAATCAACGATATCATCCTCCTAAGAAAAAGATTTTTGATAATTAATCATAGCATAATTTTACTCATTCAATTTCTTCTATGGATTAAGCTGATTCAATGTGTTAAAATAATCCGTTGAAAAACTTTTACAGGGTGTGGTGTCTATCAAAAGACTTTTGAAACAGTTGATTTTCGTTTTTGTTTTTATTTTCATTCTGACACTTTTGATTATCTTTTTATACAATTTCTTTATGTCGGGAATAATTTCCATTCAGTGGCGACTTCCTCTTTTGTTTTCAGTTTTAATCACTTGTTCGTATATGATAAAGTATATCAGTGAACAAAAGAAAAAAAACTCTGATTCAAATAAGAATCATACCAAATGATATCTCGATTCAGAAAGGATGGATGACAAATGACCAAAAAGAAAAAAAAGATTCTGATCATTGTTTTGATAGTGATTGCGGCAATTGTTATAATCGGCGGATTGGTGTTGAAGAATGTCATAGGAAAACTGGATGAGGGTCTTGAAGAATTAATGGCAATTGAGATCAAAAATGTAGACTTTTCGCAGATTCCGGACGGGACGTATTCAGGTAAATACAAACAATTTCCCATCGATGTAGAGGTGTCAGTGGTAATCAGAGATGAGAAAATTCAAGATGTAGATATCCTCAAGCATGTAAATGGAAAAGGAAAAGATGGTGAAAAGGTAATTGATCGCGTAATGACAGAACAGTCTTTGGAAGTTGACACCGTGACCGGAGCCACCTACAGCAGTATTGTAATCTTAAAGGCCATTGAACAGGCCTTGATTAATAAATAAACGGGGCGGACTGTTAACATGTCCGCCCTTATCAAAGTACAGATTTGACGGGTTTACTTCTCTTAATCGGGTTCACTGTAATCAGGACTATAACGCTGTGGAAGACTCAAACCCAAAATCCTTGCATAATCTTTGTCCCAGGCTGAATCAAAGCAACGATAATAAAGAACAACTTTTGGTGACACACCGTATATACCAGCATATTCCAATATATCACCCCAAGCAGCAGATTCTGTGTTTTCTTCAAGATCTTCAAGGAACCCACTGGTCCATTCCCCTCCGGTGTCTGAGGAATTTGGATCAGAAGGCCCGTCAATATCACCATATGAGCTTTTTTCACTGTCAGTAGCCGTTACAACGATGGCAACATTGGATAATCCGGTTAAATCATCCACAAAACTTCCACTTTTACAGGCATCGATGATGACTTTAAAGGTAATAGCTGGGAAATCTGAAAGCATCCCTGAGAATTCATCAGCTGTCATGGTGGAATTACCCATGACTAGCACATCACTGTTTCCATGGGTGACAATGTAAATCGAACAGTCATTGACTCCGGCATCTGCCATACCCTGAATGGCATTTCTTAAATCGTTCTCTGTATTGTTTGGTGGAGATAATTCTTCTGTTTCTGACATTACGTCAAACCCTTCATAGAAATCTCCCATGTTTTCTGCATCAGTAGAAATACCGGCATCAGGATATTGTCCGGGATTGTTCCCGTTAACGACAATTGATCCTTCCACCTCGCCGTCACCATTCCTGACTAGTTTGACTATTCTTTGGTCTTTTTTAATTCTTTCATCAGATAAAATGTTGTTATTAGTGAAGTTCTGCCAAACGTTTTTCGCATAATCTGCTGCATAGATGTCGCCCGTCATGGTCGGAGTACCATTCAAGGTTGGGGTCCACATGGCATCATAATCCATTAGGATGTCTCCCGGATTCTTTGAGACAATGATGTAAGTAAGTGGATGTGCAAATCTAGCCAGAGGATCCAAATCAACAACAAATAAATAACCATTGCCACCAGCTGCTTGATCAACCTTCGGTGTAATGGGATCATCCTCTTTGATAATATCTCCTGTTAAAACTTCTCCAATATAGAAGATGATACGGTTTGTCTGTGTGGAGGTACTTGTTTCGGGAAGGCCCATGTACTGTTTGACTCTCTCAACCGCCTGGTTAAAGGTAAAGCCACCATTACCAGGACCGGTACAGGCAAAAAAGAACAACAAAACAAATCCGCAAAGAACTGAAATCAAAAGCAGTTTCATCAAACCACCTCTTTAAATAGATTGATTCAGGACTCTTTGCTTGATAATTTTTTGTTATAACTTTGTTATTATATAATATATTTATCGATTGTCAAGTCAAAAGAAAGATCATTTGAACTGATAAGAAACCCTTAAAACCGTTTATAATAAGAATTCTGCAGTTTTTGTTCTTTTCCTGCCCTATTTCTTTTATTATTCTTTTTTAGAGGCTCAAAAGGCGAAAAAAACAAAAAACATCCTCTAAAAAAGCGGGATGTTTTTTGTTTTCTTATATACTAACCTTTGACTGCTCCGGATGTCAATCCGCTGACTAAATATTTTTGCAACGACAACGATAAAATAACCATTGGTAAAGCTCCAATTAACGCCGCTGCGGTAAAGAGACCCCATTCCATCTGATAGGGTCCATAAGAGAAGGATTGCAATCCCACGGCAAAGGTGTAGTTTTCCGGACTTTGTAAAACAACACTAGCCAAGACGAATTCATTAAAATTAGCCATGAACACAATCAAAAAGACAACGGCCAACATGGGTGCTGTCAACGGAAGGATGATTCTCAAAAACGTCTGGAATCTCGTTGAACCGTCGATCATTGCAGCTTCTTCCAATGAATCAGGTATCGTATCAAAGTATCCCTTCAGCAGCCACATGTTAAATGCAATGTTCCCCAGATAAATCAATCCCAATCCCCACAAAGAATCCAAGCCAAACCCCGGCAGGAATTGTCCGATAAATCGTAACAGCAAATACAGAGCAACCATTCCCATAACGATTGGGAACATTTGTATTAAGAGCAAAAACAGTAATCCGTATTTTCGACCTTTAAATCTGAGACGACTGAATGGATAAGCACCCAGGGCACAGAACATGACTGTGATACCGGCTGTTGCCACGGCAAGAATAACGGTGTTTATCAACCATCTCATAAACTGCTGTTCCGGCTTTTTGATCCAAAACTGAAGACTTTCAAATATGTTTTTGTCTATATTCTCCAAGGGTTTTGCTATCTGAGCGTATTCTTCCAACACACTTAAATCACTGGCTATTCTGGCTATTCGGTTGAGTTCGGAAGAAAATCTGTTGTAAGCATCTTTTTGAAGTTTCTCTATTTCATCCAGTTCGGAAACTTTTATCATCACATTTGCATGGATCAGATTCAGGTATGTTTCTTTTTTCACATCAAAATCAGCCAGAATACTCTCTATTTTATCAACTGTTTCTTTTAAATACTCTGTCTCGGTAAAGTAATTTCTATCCAAATAAACCAGCTTGTTGAATGAAGAGAGCTCAGACAACAGGGCTTTTAGAGGATTTTCAACTATTCCATAATCACTGATATATTTTGTCATTAGTGTGTGATATTCAGTAAGGCCTTCGTAATCTTCCACTTTTTCCAAAGTGGCCATAAGGTGAATAATGCTTTTAGCCCTTTCAATTTCCCTTTCCCTTGTAAGTGCCCGTTCATATTCTTGTTCAAGCTCCTCTATCCTTGTGGTTTTGGTATCAAGAAGTTCTCGCTCAAAGGATAGCTTTTCCTGATCTGAAATGAGATTCGTTTGAAACTCCCTGTACCTTTCTAAAATAGTGGAAAAATCCTCCAAATCATTACTGATAGGATTTATATTGTT
>CAZRYM010000181.1:0-3761 GCA_964604305.1 uncultured Thermotogaceae bacterium
TGGATTTATCACGAGAAAAAAGGTAATCGAAAAGAAAGGACAGGAATATTTTAACAACGTCTTTTTAAAAAAATTCGACAAAACAACGATTATCGGGTTACTGTTCACGCTGATTATTATCTTTTCTTTTCAGGGTGAAATCATCTTGTCCAATCCCTTCCACATCGCCCTAATAGCCGTACCCCTGATCATCCAGACCTTTGCTATCTTTTTCTTCGCTTATTTCTGGGCCAAATTATGGAAAGTCTCCGCCAACATCGCCTCCCCTGCAGCCATGATAGGTGCCAGTAATTTCTTTGAGCTGGCTGTAGCCGTTGCGATTTCCCTGTTTGGCCTTCAATCAGGTGCAACACTTGCAACGGTGGTAGGTGTTTTGGTAGAAGTCCCGGTAATGCTGACGTTGGTCAAGATTGCCAACAACACGAAACATTGGTTTCCAAAAGAATCATCGAGCCATTAACTTAATCAATAGAGGAGGAACAATCCATGACATACAAAATAGCGTTTATCTGCGTTCACAACTCGTGCAGAAGCCAAATGGCTGAAGGATGGGCAAAAAAGCTTGGCGGGAAACTGTTTGAAGCTTACTCTGCCGGAACCGAAGAATATCCACAAGTGAAACCCTTTGCTGTGCAAGTAATGGAAGAGGCTGGTGTGGACATGTCCGGCCACTACCCGAAATTAATCAAAGAAATTCCAAACGAACTGGATATTTTAATCACAATGGGCTGCAACGTAACCTGTCCTTATATCCCCAACAAACACTCCGAAGACTGGGGAATAGAAGATCCTTCAGGAAAAGGAATCGAGGCATTCAGGAAAACACGGGAAGAGATTCGGAAAAAGGTTCAAGAGCTTATTCAAAGAATCACAAAAGGAGAATTATCATTCGGAAAATCCGTTCAACAATTTAAATTATCAATTGAATAAAAAAAATTATCTTAGTGGGGACAGGAGCGGCGATTTGGAATTTGTTTTCCAAATTCCCTGTATCGACGGGCCTGTCCCCCGGGTCTTAAAATTAAAATACCACTTAAGATTTATTAACCATCTTTGGGAGGAACCAAAATGATTGACAAAACCGAAATCACAAAATTTCTAATTCTAATAGGCTTCTTCCTGCTGTTTTTCTTCCTGCCGTTTGGCAACACAACCGTTCAGGACTCAATTATAGCAGGATTTGAACTACTTGGTGAATATGCCAGAGAGCACGTCTTATTGTGTCTGGTCCCTGCGTTCTTCGTTGCCGGAACCATCGCAGTATTTGTCAACAGAAATGCCATACTGAAACTTCTGGGACCCAAGGCAAAAAAATGGATTGCCTATCCCGTTGCCAGTGCTGCCGGTGGGATATTGGCAGTTTGTTCATGTACGATTCTGCCAATTTTTGGCGGGATATACAAAAGAGGTGCCGGACTGGGCCCAGCTGTAGCATTCCTGTTTACAGGCCCTGCCATCAACGTGACCGCAATCTTTTTAACCGGCGAGGTACTGGGTTGGGAATTATCCATCGTCAGATTGATCGCAACCATCGTTGTGGCGATTGTGATTGGTTTAATCATGTCCTGGATTTTCAGAGAAGATAAAGGACAAGGGGGCATTATCATGGAAGATGATGATGGGGAAAAACCCCTTTGGGTATTAACATTCCTGGGACTGCAGATGTTCTTTCTGGTTACCGGAGGGTTGTCTTTAAACCCGGTTTTAAAGACAACATTGTTGGTTCTCTCAGTATTAGGAATCATTGCCCTTTATTTAAAATTCCAAAAAGAAAGACGTCGAGAATGGATTTCGGAAACCTGGTCGTTTGCAAAGAAGATCCTGCCATTTTTATTCGTGGGGGTCTTTATCGCAGGGATTATCTCAAAGGCACTGCCTGAAGAAGCTGTACAGACCGTACTGGGGGGTAATAAATTCTTCTCCACACTTTTTGCCTCGGTATTTGGCGCCATCATGTACTTTTCAACACTAACGGAAGTCCCCATTGTACAATCGTTGATGTCATTGGGTATGGGCAAGGGACCGGCACTATCCCTTTTCATGGCGGGCTATACACTGAGTCTGCCAAACATGATTGTTCTAACAAAGTTACTGGGTGCGAAAAAGGCCTTCTCCTATTTTTTCCTTGTGATTGCCTTTTCATCGCTAACAGGATTCATGTACGGGAATTTAATGTAAGAATTGATTAAAATTTAAATCAAAAAAAGGAGGAATAACATGGAAATTAAAGTTTACGGATCGGGATGTCCAAAGTGTAAGAAGGTTTACGCCGCTTTTGAAGAGGCGATTAAAGAAACAGGAGCAGATGCAACCGTTGTTAAGGTTCAGGATATGAGTGAAATCATCAACAAAGGTTTTGCCGCAACACCTGCAGTTGAAATTGATGGAAAAGTTGTTTCAACAGGAAAAGTTTTAAGTCAGAAGCAAGCGGCAGAGTTTTTAAAATAAAGGATTTCACAGCTCCAATTCCTTAAAAAAAGAGCCTTACAACAGTTGTTCCTCAATTATATTTACGACATTGATCCTTTTACAATGTAATCATCTATGATTTTACTTTTATTATGTGAGCCTCGTTTCAGAGGCTCACATAGCATTAAATGTCTATTCGAATCAAAAAACAAGTTTCATCCCTTCTCCCCTTTTCTTTTTTCAATCGCTTGACAAAGGATATTTTTTGTTGTAGAATATACTTACTTTATTCAGTGAAGAAAGTATCTTTTTAGGCGGTGGGTTTTTTGGTCACTTTGAATAAAAAAAGAAAATCTCTGGATATCATCATCTTTCTTTTACCCAGTTTATTTGGTTTAATCGTTTTTCAGATGCTTCCATTTGGGTATTCTTTTTTTCTAAGTCTTACAGATTGGGATGTTCTGAGTAAGATAAATTTCTTGGGCTTGGATAATTACATCAATATCCTGAAAAGTTCAGAATTTTGGAAAGTTTTGGGAAACACATTATATTACATTGTCTTATATATCCCTTTGATCTTAATCGTTTCTCTTGGACTGGCTTCTCTTCTAAATTTCAAGGTACCCGGCAGGAAGGTGTTCAGAGTCATTTTTTACATCCCGGTTTTGACCTCCTGGGTAGCTGCGGCTCTTTTGTGGAGATGGCTTTTAAGTCCTTACTATGGTCCCATAAATGAAATTTTACAATTTTTTGGTCTCAACGGACCAAGTTGGTTATACGACAAGCACTGGGCAATGCCGGGTATTGTTTTTGCCAGTATTTGGAAAGATATGGGGTATTTTGGACTCATTTTTCTGTCCGCCCTTCAGTCAATCGATAAGACCTATTATGAAGCGGCAAAGATTGATGGCGCATCTGCTTTCCAGAACTTCTTTAACATAACATTGCCTTTGATTTCCCCGACCATGTTTTTTGTCATCATCATCTCAATCATCAATTCCTTTCAACTTTTCCCGCAAGTCATGATTATGACTCAAGGTGGCCCATACGGATCCACACAGGTGATGGTTGAGCGTATTTATACATACGCCTTTGACTATTACAAGATGGGATATGCGACGGCTTTCTCCTGGATCTTGTTCGTTTTTATCTTTGTCGCTACCATCATTCAGTTAAAACTGCAGAAGAAGTGGGTGCATTATGAGGGGTAAAAAATTCATTAACAGAAGGATCATTTTTTATATCGTTGTCATTTTATTAGCAATATTCGCTCTATTACCTTTTTTCTGGATGATTTCCACATCCTTGAAAGAGACGAAAGCGCTCACTACCATCCCCATCCAGTGGGTGCC
>CAZRYM010000182.1:0-3733 GCA_964604305.1 uncultured Thermotogaceae bacterium
AGTTTCAAATGGGGGAACGGGAAGATGCCTTCATCTATTACTGTTATTATGATGGTCCCTTACCCGAAGGCATAACGCCGGAGGATTTATCACAAAGACTTTCCGCAGATATTTACGATGAGAATGTGGAAATAACCGTCAAATCAGGTAAAGTTGTTTTGGAGATTCATCAGACGAGAGAAGATTAGAAGATAAGAACTTATTTAATTGGAATAAACTTGTGTATTAGGAGTAAAGGGGCGTGCCTTGACCGCCCCCTTGTTCCGTTTTTTTAAAGTCTATAACCTAGACCCTTCACCCTAAACCCTCTTTACTCACTTTCAATCTTAACAATATCGCTTTCATATTTTTACTCATTTATAAGAACGAGGTAGTTTATTTTAGTTTTTTTTCGTTATAATTATAATAAGCTTTATATCTAGAGAAAAACAAATATTTGGGAGGGATAAAATTGAGAAAATTATATACACCTCTTATGATTTTGATGATACTAATGGTTTTATTTTCAGGTTGTGGTGAGCCTGTCATTGTAGAAATTCCACCTTCAAAACCTGTATTGGGCTCCCCAATCGATTCTGAGCAAACAACTGCAGTTAGATTAAGTTGGGCAACGGCGTTACGGGCTGATCGTTATGATATTTATCTGGGAAAAACCTTGGGAACAATGACATTAATTGCTCAAAACATCACAAATACCTATTACGATGTGACGGGATTGGATCCTTCTTCATTGTATTTTTGGAAGGTAGTGGCAAAAAACAACGCCGGGATCACCCCCTCAGATTCTAAGGTTTTTTCAACTCAAGCCCTTCGTACCGGAAATTATATTGAAATTCGGGATATTGCCACAAACACCGGATCAAACTTTTCTATTACACTTTTTGGAAATGTTTCAAATGTTCGTGCCATCGAGGTTATTTTGCAGTTTGATCCCAACGAAATTGACCTGGCACCAACTAATTCCGTAGAGGAAATAGCATTACTGGGACCATTTTCAGAGAACGGGATGGGTTTGATCGGTTTCACTTCCAATAGTTTAACCCTCACTCTGTCTCTTGAAAATAATTTTTCTCTGAATCATCAAGCCTTTGCACAAATCACATGCGACGCGAAGGTTTTTTCGGGAGTATCACAGATTAGAATAGGTACCGACTCTCAAATAATAGATGAAAATTTTAATCCGATCACTTTTAATAAAACAGACATCGGATTTGTCTTCATTCGATAAGGCATAAGGAGGATTGAGTGTAATGAAAATAAGGAATATCATCCTTTTACTAATAATCGTCCTGATTACTTTAACAGGTTGCTTAAAAAATGAAATAACCTTCCAACCACTGTCGGAGGGACTAAAAATGGTTGAAAACGAAGCGGGTTTTGAAATATATGCCCAACATGATTTTGAAGCCATAGAAATCCTTTTCCATGAATCCGCTAAAGAGGCTTATGATTCCATCAAACATCTTTCCGGATTTTTAGCCTTAAAAAAACAGGTACCTGAGGGATTAATTTTGTCACTGGTAAAAACAAAAGGCAAAATCAATCGGGATGAGAAATTATTTTCCATTTCCAGCATTACGAGAGAAGATATCATTCATGTTGAAATCCTACAAGAAACATCAAAAGAAAGGGCTGTCATTCCCCTTCCAGAGGGCATCAGCATTTTGGATCAGACAATAAGTCCCAACCACCCTTTTGATTTGCACATTTATTCGAAAAATTTATCTCAAATAACGGGTATTGAATTTACGCTTCATTTTAATCCATCTATTATGATTGTCGATCCAGCTTATCCTGAAAACTTTCTATTGAAATTTGGAACATTTGTCAGTTCAATGATAATAAAGAATAAAACCACAAACAGTATCAGCGTATCTGCTGTTTTTCAGAATCCAGTGATAATAAACGAAGAACTCATCTTCAAAATCAGAATGAAGGCTTTGGATCAAATTGGAACAACGAACGTCTATTTTTCTGACACGTTAGCGCTGGACTCAAATGGGGACCCGGTGACCGTTCAATTTTCTCCTGCAGTGATAGAAATTAGCGATACCATGTCACCTGAGTTCCTTGGTGATTTCAACGCTGATGATGACATTAATTTGATGGACTTTCAGCTTTTTGCACAAAAATACGGGGCATATTCAGGTGATGAAATCTACAATGTCTTATACGACATCGGTCCTGCTCAGGATTATTTTCAAGGAGATTGGCAAGGGATTTTTGATGTGAAAAATCCGGATGGTAAGGTTGATATCATTGACTTTGTGGTCTTTACCAATAATTACGGGAAAACGAAACCCGTCAGCACGGATCAACCCCCCAGTGCTCCTTCTGCACCAAACCCCGTCAATAACGCCGAAAACGTTAGTTTGAACCCCTTATTGCAATGGCAGGAGAGTATTGATCCGGAAGGGGGAGAAGTTGATTATGACATTTACCTGGATCAAAACCCTCAACCTTCCACACTTATTGGAACCACTTCCGATCCTCAATATGGAATCTCGGGATTATCCTATTCAGCGACTTATTATTGGCAAGTTGTTGCTGAAGATACTCAGGGTAACCGTACTGCAGGTAATATCTGGAGATTTACAACCGTTGAACAAGCCGATGAACCACCAACAGAACCGGTCAACCCAACACCTGCTACAGGTGCTGAAGATCAGGAAACCTCACTGAATTTGAGTTGGGACCCCTCAACCGATCCTGAAGGCGGCACAGTGTATTACGATCTTTATTTTGGTTCACAGGAAAATCCCCCTTTAAGTGTTTCCAATTTAACCACGACTCAATCCCAAAAAACCGGGCTTTCTAATGATACCTTGTATTATTGGAAAATCGTGGCAAAAGATGAACTGGCTAACTCAACATCAGGACAAGTTTGGAATTTTAGGACCAAGTCCTCTGAAAACAACCCTCCTTCAAAACCGGCGAATCCTTCGCCTGTTTCAGGTAGTACAAACAGAGATACTTCGCTAACGCTAAGCTGGGATGCCAGTACCGATCCGGAATCGGATCCCATAACCTATAAGGTCTATTTGGATAAAAACACTAACCCGTCAACCTTGAGAGATACGATCTCATCAAATTCATTCTCTATCAGCTCACTTTCCCATTCAACAAAGTATTACTGGAAAATCGTGGCTGAAGATGATCATGGCGGCTCAACAGAAAGTGATATTTGGAATTTCACAACAAAAGCAGCCCCATCAGGAACACCCCAATACAGGGGATTAACCCTCGGGTTAACCGATTATGGTGGTGATGGAGACCTTTCAGCCACAGATGATGATGCGGATGAAATAAAAATAACCTTTGAAAATCTCTCCAACGGATTTGCCATTCAAAAGCAAACGGGAAATATTATAAAGACAGAAATTCAAAACTGGCTTAACGCTTTTGTTTCCGGGAGTACTTCCCAGGACGTCTTTGTTTTTCATTATTCCGGACACGGTTATTATGAAAGCGGACAATCCAGACTATCTCTCAGTGACGGTTCAAATATCAGCATGAATGAATTGAGAACTTATCTAAACAACATCAATGGTACAAAAATTGTGCTTATTGACGCCTGTGAATCCGGTAATTTTACCAGTCTTTCCTCCGGTAGACAGATGAGCAGGCAGGACAGAATTGAGCAGATGGAATTGTTCAAACAAGGTGTTATAGAAGCCTTTGAAGAACACCCCGGGGAAAGAGGCAGTTATGATTCCCCCTTTGAATATTATGT
>CAZRYM010000183.1:0-3715 GCA_964604305.1 uncultured Thermotogaceae bacterium
GGCAAATTGATGATTTGGAAGCCGAGGATAGCTGATATCTTGTTGATAAATAACATTCTTTTTGTTGAAGAGAGGGTAGAACGAACAATGTAGTATCGTTTAGCGGAGGAAAAGACTCAACACCCATGCCGACTATTGACATGGGTGTTTTTACGGAATGCCACTTTAAAACGTTGATACATATATCAAAACCAAGAGGCACTGTTATGTTGAAAAATAAATGGCTTTGGACAAAAGCAAAAGTAACACACACTTTTAGGCCGTGGGACAATGGCACTGAAAAATACAAACTAAAGGTTGCTGCATTAACCGGTGGATCAAGCAACCTTGTTAAAGTAAGGCACTATTTAGGAGATAACGGAGAGCGTAAAACTACTGTTGAAATTGTCGTTGATTGATATTCCATTGACATTTTATTTTGCTTTGGTGTATATAATCAAACATAACATTAAATAAGGGGGACACCAATGAAAAACGGACGTGGGACGGGTGGCATTATTTACGCACAAAAGAATAGGGAAAAAATAAAAAAATGGATAGAACTTAATCCTGAAAAAACAATCGCTGATTGCGCAAGGGCTTTGGGGTTGACATGGCCTACTGTAAAGAAGCACGTAGTTTCTATTCAGAAAGGGGAATAAATATGGGACACAAGAAAAGGAAAAGCTTGTCAAAGAAAACACGGTTCGAAGTTTTCAAAAGGGATGGGTTCCAGTGTGCATATTGCGGACAGTCGCCTCCATCGGTTGTTCTTGAAGTTGATCATATAGAACCAGTGTCAAAAGGAGGATGTGATGACCTGTCAAATTTGATTACATCGTGTTTTTATTGCAACAGAGGCAAAACTGACGTTCCTCTTTCTAAAATTCCATCAAAACTAATTGAAAACATTGAGGTTTTAAAGGAGAAAGAGGACCAATTAAAAGAATATAGAAAACTGATTTCGGCAATAAAAAGAAGAGAAAAAAGAGACATAGAGATTGTTACCAAGATATTCAAAAACAAATTTACTGGACATACCTTAACAGATAATTTTAAAAATGGAAGCCTTTTAAAGTTTCTAAAAAAACTACCTCGTCATGAAGTTGAAGATTCAATGAATACGGCATGTTCAAGGATACAAGATATGGATGATGCAATAAAATATTTTTGCGGTATTTGTTGGAATAAAATAAAAAACGGATACGAAAATGAATAAAGATATCCGATTATCAATAGATTTCATAACACACAGAAAGAGGAAAAAGCTTCAGAAATTATTAGGGCCATCAGGCGTTTTGTCTCTTATCGACCTATGGCTTTCAACGGCTCGTCAACGACCGTCTGGAACGTTAACTGGGTATAATGAACTTGACATAGAATTAGACGCAAATTGGGATGGAGAAAACGGGGTTTTTGTAAAAACACTTATTGAACTTGGGTTTATAGATGAAATAAACGGAACATATCATCTCCATAATTGGTCTGATAGACAAGAATGGGTTGTCACTTCAGATGATCGTAGTGACAAAGCAAGATTTTCCAGGCTTGCAAAGATAAACCCTAAAGTTTTCAGTGAGTTAAAAGAAAAAGGGGTTGATAAAATATCGAAATATGATTACAAAAAACTAACCGAAACGCCAACGCACGTTAACGAAACGTTAAACGAAGCGTTAACGGTCGTTAAGGAGGCATTAACTCCTGCTCCTGCTCCTGCTCCTGCTCCTGCTCCTGCTCCTGCTCACAACGCTATAATAAATACCCCCCTTACCCCCCAGGTGGATGATCGCTTTGAAAAATTCTGGGAGATGTATTCAAAAAAAACAGGCAGGAAGAATTGTGAGCGAAAGTGGTCAAAGTTAAAAGCCGTTGAGAAGGATCTGATATTCGAAACCCTCCCTGCATACATCCAATCAACACCGGATCCCAAATTCAGGAAAAACCCAATGTCATACCTGAACGGCGAATGCTGGCATGATGAGATTATTGGCCCCCGGGTGCCAGCACCCCAACCCAGAGTATCCGACTACAGCGGGGACTACTCCCCGGAAAAAATGGAGTTATAACGCAATGGAATTTACATATACATGCAAAAAGCACGGTGAATACAAAGCAGGCAGGCCAGTATCTTTACCCAGCGGCAAAAAGATGAATCCACCCTGCCCGAAGTGCTACGAAGAACAGACCCATATCCAGGACTATGACAAACAGACCAAAGAGCTTGGTGATTACCGTCATCAAGTCGAGGTTTCAGGGATCCCCGTCCGATTCATGGGTGCCAAGATGGATTCGTACAAACCGCAAAACGGGAAAGCGTATGCTCTCTTCCTTGAGCTGAGAAAATACGTTGATGGCTTCCAGCTTCGGTCTGATCAAGATTCAAGCGATGCTTGGTTTCAGCCTGTATTTGGCCCCCAATCAATTCTTTTCCTTGGAAACAACGGCACCGGAAAAACGCACCTGGCAAGCACCATTGCCCAAGAATTGCTTTTCTCTGGCAAGATTTCATCTTTCAGGTATTACTCTGCCTATGATTTGTCGCTGATGATCAAAAATTCCTGGTTCCGGGAATCCGCAAAAACGGAAATGCAGATTGTCCGGGAGTTGGTTGACTTTGATCTCATGATTATCGACGAGGTCGGCGTCCAGTTTGGCACTGATACGGACATGCTCCTGTTTTTCAATGTTTTCAATAAGCGCCTGGCGAATGAAAAGCCCACCATCCTCATTTCGAACAAAAACGCGGATGAACTCAAGGCCCTTGTCGGTCCGCGTGTTGTTGATCGGCTGAGGGAAGGGCTTGTATTTACGTTTGCATGGGAATCATTCCGGAAAATGGCGCAACTGAAAACCGTTAGTGAAAGAAAGTCAGCATGACAAAATATTTTTTAGGCATAGACCCAGGCAAAACCGGAGCCGTGGCCATGGTCAGGTACCCGGAGATTGAAATATTCGACTGGGATGGAGTGGTGAACACATCAGCCAAAATTCGGGAGTGGAAGGCTGAATTTAAAATTATCGGGGCATTTCTGGAAGATGTTCATGCCATGCCGACTGATGGCAATGTTTCTGCTTTCAGGTTTGGTAGGAACCGGGGAGCGTGGGAGGGGATTTTATGTGCGTTGGAAATTCCGCTTAAAACAATTTCCCCGAAACAATGGCGGAAAGGCATATTCATCCATGGGGCCCGCCGGCCTTTAAAACAACGGTCCATAGATGCGGCTGTGAGGCTATTCCATGATGCTGCGGAAAAATACTTTAACAGGGCTATGGATCACAATAGGGCAGAAGCCGCATTGATTGCTTATCAGTGCGAGAAGTTCTTTGGGGTGTAGATCGAATTTTATATGGCTCTATAGACTTTTGGGGTTGGGTTGGCATGTCTGTGTGCATGGATAGATTGAAACGGATTAAATCGAAAATTTGGAGGGTAGAACAAATGATATTCCCAAAAACACTTCTTTATACAAACAAAGGCCAATATACATGGCGTCAAAGGCTGATGACTGAGATGTCGTATATGATGCATTGCAGTGGTTACAGCATGGCCATAGGCATGCTTGCATTGTCAAAGCGCATGATAAAAAGCAAGGTGTTATCTGTTCCGACTATTACAGGTATAGAAACAATCAATAAATAAACTATTTGACAAACATTATGTTAAGGTATAAATAAAATCAGTGTTTGTTTTACTTATAGATAAACCCACAAAAAAAGGGGAAGCATCATGAAAGCA
>CAZRYM010000184.1:0-3683 GCA_964604305.1 uncultured Thermotogaceae bacterium
GGGTGGAGTTTTTACCGCAGGTAAAATACTCCAAGGTCAGCGTCTTCTCTGACCATACACTTGCTCAAAGAAATCATTGAGCTTGGAGTTTCTTGCTTACTCCAAAGCGTAAGCAAGAAACATCCATGGTGCTCCCCTACAATTATGAAGCGTGGAGTTACCTGTTTACAATTGTATATTCTTAAAATAGTCGTTCAGGCTGTTGATAAAGCTACCGATTTTATCCACACTGGAGAGGACTTCTTTCACGTCTGAAAGGAATTTTTGTATGGATGCGCTTATTTCCTCGGCAGTTGCTGAGCTTTCTTCGGATATGGCTAACAAGTTTTCAATACTGCTGGAAACCTGGTCGAGTTTTTCTGTATCGTCCTGTAATCTTAGGATGATGTTGTTTAATTCTTCGGATATTCCAGAAATGTGCTTACTGGATTCTTTGTTCTGTTCGGAATTTTCTTTTAAACTTTCTGATTGGGTTTTCATGTTTTCAAACTGATCCATTAGCTTTTCTATCAAGGTATTGATTCCTGTTGAAATTTCTTTAAGCGTTGTGGAAATCTGATCTGCTGAATGTCTGCTTTCTTCAGCCAATTTTCGGATTTCATCTGCCACAACCGAAAATCCCTTACCGGCTTCCCCACTTCGGGCAGCCTCTATCGCTGCATTTAGGGCTAACAGGTTTGTCTGATCGGCTATTTGGGTTACCGTGTCTGCAATGCCCATGATAGTACTGGTCTGTTCCTGAACATTCTTACCTACATGAACGAGATTATCAAACTGAATGCTCATATCTTCTATACCGGATGCGGATTTCTCAACACTTCCTGCTGAGTTCAAAATGGATTTAACCGCATCGTTCAAGGCTTTGACCATTTCAGTTTCCTGTGCCACAATATCGTTCAAGGTGGCTACATTCGTTGTTACGGCTTCAGATATGGATTCAGTATCATTGCTGATATCCACAGCTGTAGTTGCAACTTGATTCGAGAGTTCACTCATGGTACTGGTCAGGTCCACCATCTCGTGTGCGGATTCAGAAATCCTTGTATTAAAGGTATGGATTTCCTGAAGGTCTCCCGAAAGTCCTGACATGAGTTCTTTTGAATCCAACTGAGCACCGTTGTAAGATTCCAGTACATTGGAAAAATTCTTTTCTCCCTGAAAATATATAGGTGTATCGTAATTTTTATTGTGAAGATATTCGAATGCCTCTTTTGTCTCTTTTAAGCCTTTTTTAACAAAACTGAACCCAAAATAGGAGAGGACGGATGCTACTCCTGCTATTACAATGGATGCGATCCAAGTCTGTTGTATATATTTGAAAGATACCCAAGATACTACACCAATAATAACAGGAAGGATCACGGTAAAAATTAATCCCAGGTTTTTTGTGATTCCCAAAGACAGCCACTTCATTCCTTTGATTTTCGGGAATTTACCATATTGTTTAGTGGTTTTTACTTCTATTTCGATAAATTCACCACCAATGTCACTCTTCCCACGGTTTAAAATTTGTATCTTTGTGGGATCATCAAAATACTTGCTGGCCCCTTCCAGAAGTCCAACAAAATAGAAAGAATAAGATCGATGTGATTTATAAACGATTCTTGCTGAAGTCTCATCCAACTGTGTAAAAAATATTCTTGGGGGTTTTGCTCCGGATATCCTGCGAGTTAAAATCATATGTACCATATCCATTGCCGCCATGAAAGATAGAACCCCGGGTTTTTTGAAGTACTCCGGATACCATTTTCTAAAGGTCTGTATGTTCTTATTACCCGTTTTCTTCCAGAACTCTTCTTCAGATACTCCGGCCTTTTTGATAATCGCATTGGAAAGTTCTTTAAGGCGTTTTTCGTCAAAGTCTTCCAACGGGGTAAAGGTTTTATCCGGATCAATACCTATGGTTTTTGAGAGTTCATTGACCATCTTTTCCCCGTATATGCTTCTCCAGGTTTCCAGCCAAGTGTTTACGAGCATACCTTTCATATTATCAGCCTCCATTTGTCATATAATGTGGATGGTATTTTGATTATATCATTTTTTTAGGGTAATTTAAGAAGTATGATGTGCTCGACGGTTAGAATTATTGAAGCAACATTAAAAAACGGATCAACTTAATGATCCGTTTTAATGTGGGGGGTATATTTTTCTTTATATTCTCAAGGGGGATAGGGGGGTCCTATCATTTTTCTCTTTACACTAGTTTTGACTGCACCTTGTTGAAAAAAGTTCAAAGTTGATTGTGGTATAATTTTAGAGGGGGTATTTTATTTGGATAATTGGCTGGAAAAATCAAAAATCATCGCTTTCTATATATTCTTCTTAATCGCTTTAATTGCGGTTTTCGTTTATGTTTATCCAAGATATGAGTTCGACCGCAGTAACTCAGAAGTTACTCTGGGGTTCGAAAACAGTTACAACGCTGACATTCAAAATTTTTATGCTATGCGTGATATTTCTGAACTGGGTCTGGCTGGAGAAAAAGTTGTCTATATTATGGATTTTGATTCATTAAATGCCGATAATACAAGAATTGAAGAACTAATTAGCAGCCGTGATGGAGTAAAGATAACGTTTATAGGCAATCCTCCTGATATTTCTCCTGAAAGCTTTGCCAAATTGTTGGATAAACACAACATTGAAATCGGATTTTTGGAATTGAATCAGGTAACAAACTGGATGCGCAAGGTCATACAAAACAGAGCAGAGCCTTTTCAAAAGAGTTTATTCAGGGTACACACGGTGAAACCTGCTGAAATTGAAAAACTCAACCTTTCCTATCCCATGGTTTTAAGGAGATGGATAAGAGCGAAACAGGAAAGGAGCATTGATTTTTTCTGGTTACAACCTCTGGATCCTGAGTTTGTCTCTTATGAAAAGTACGGTCAGGATATCGCCAATATTTTGAATCCCTCTGACACTATCAAAACAGCAGTACCGAACATCAATTATCTCTTTAGATCGATCTTAATTGCGGGTTCCATTTCCATCATCTATTTCTATTCACCGCTCTTTGCAATCATCTCCCTTGGGCTTTTTATATTTTTTGTTTTTAATAACACATTGAACGATGCCACACTTTACCTTGCCGGGTTAACCGGGGCCTTTGGGATAACCGGAATTTATAAGTATTTGCGTGATTTAAAATACTCGCCCTTTCTCAAATTCCTGTCCCTGATTTTATCGGCCTTTGTCTTAGGGATTACCATCAATGCTTTAAGCTTTTCATTTGAATCTGTAAATCAGATTTACATGGCGCACGGTGTAAAACTGACCCTTTTCTACCTGCCTTTTTTGGTCTTTCTTCGTGAATTTGCCGTCTATGGATACAAGGATCTTGGTTCAAAATTGCATTGGGCAGATCTGCTTGTTCTGATTTTTATTGTCCTGTTTGGAGTTTATTATATCATCCGATCCGGAAACAGTGGTTTTGTTTTAACAGCTGAAAGGCAATTGAGAGATCAGATGGAGGTCATTCTGGGTATCAGGCCAAGATTTAAGGAAGTCTTTGGTATCCCCGCCTTATGGTTGTATATCTTCGGTTATCATAAACGGTTTGGAAGATACGCCTTTCTCGTTCCGGTTCTTGGTACCATTGGATTGTGTTCGATCGTCAATGCCTTTCAACACGTCCATTCGCCCATGTTCACCATCATTTACAGAGAGGTTGTCGGTGTTTTCAT
>CAZRYM010000185.1:0-2392 GCA_964604305.1 uncultured Thermotogaceae bacterium
GGCACCAAATTATTCAGATCCGGAAGGGAAAAAATTCACTGATGGCTCGGCCAATTTCAGTTGGGGAGACATGGTTGGATTTCAAAACCTGGAGACCAATCCCGTCGTCACCATCGATCTGGGAGAACTCTATGAAGAGATCTCATTTGTAACGGTTGATTTCATGCTATCAAATCCATCAGGAGTTCATTTACCTTATGGCTTTATTGTTTCGGTATCTGAAGATGGAGAATTGTTTGAAGATCTTGGGATGGGAACCAACTTCCTGGGAGAGGTAAAAAGTGACAGTATCGTGACCATGTACTGTGATTTATCCGAATTTCCGGGTTACGGACAGTTTGTCAGAATTGAATTGGTTCCTGCGAGCAGCGAATGGTTGATGCCTTGTGAAATTTCTGTTTTTGATGGAGAATTACCGGAAGATTTTGAACCGGTTGAAAAGCAAATTTCTGAAGATCCTGATGTAATCTCACTGGGTGCTCCTTACATGCTCATTCCAATCCCAAGTGAATCCTATCCCGATGAAGAGGATATGACCGTCACAGATGGATTGGCAAATTACGCCTGGGGTGATATGATCGGTTTTGACAATCCTGAAATGAATCCCACAGTAATTGTTGATCTGGGTGAACCAAAGATGATCGAAAAGGTATCTGCAGATTTTATGCGTTCATTTGCATCTGCCGTTAATCTTCCCCAGAGTCTGTTGGTTGGTATCAGCAACGACGGTGAAAACTTTGAAATGATCGGATTGGCAACTGAATTCGACCCTTATCCGCCTGAAAACGAAAAGATCAACAAAATGTACTGGGAAGCGGATAAACCGGTTGAAGCTCAATACGTTCTAGTGGAAATAAGACCTCGTGGAGACGCTTGGACAATGTTGGCTGAAGTTACCGTTTACGGAAAATAAAAAAAACTATATAGGGGGAATTTGATGAATCGTATCGTTTTTTTACCCGTTGATGAGAGATTTTGTACCAGGGATTATTTTATACTAGCCTGTAAGGCCATGAATATTGAAATAATAACACCGCCAAAAGATTTGTTGGGTAAGAAAAAAGTTCCCCCTGATATGGAGGTTTTACTCAGCTGGTTGGATAAAAATATCCAACCGGCTGATTTGCTTGTCTTTTCCATTGACATGTTGGTATATGGCGGATTAATCCCTTCAAGAATTGGTATAGAAAAAGAGCAAACACTTGAAAGCAGATTGAGTTTGCTTAAGGAATTTAAAAGCAGAAAAACAAAAATATACGCAACTTCCGCTATAACAAGAATCCCGGCTTATAATATGTCTGAAGAAGAACCGGATTACTGGGATTATTTTGGAGAGACAATTTATAAACTTTCAAAGGAATACACACAAAAGCAGCCGGAAGAATCTTTTAAAGTTTTTTTGAATAATCACACTGATAAACTCCATGATTGGATGATAGATGATCTTTGTGAAAGGCGAGAAAGAAATTTCAGAGTCATCGAAAAAACCATAGACTTGTTAAACCGGGGAATAATTGATTTCTATAATCTCGTTCTGGATGATAATTCAGAAAACAGCATGTCTATTTTTGAAGCGAATCAACATGCCTTGCACATAAAACAAAAGAATCTTACAGATAAAGTTTCCATTCATCCCGGTGCAGATGAAGCCGCTCTGACTCTTTTATCACGGGCAGTATGTGACCATTTTCAGTATTCTCCGAAATTTAAGATCGAATACGTTAATCCCGAGTTTAAAACTTACATTCCCCCATATGAGGGTTCTCCCTTTCAAGAAAGTCTTCAAAATCATATAGAAGCGGCAGGAGGAGAAATAACTGAAGAAAATGAAGATATTTTATTCATTGCCAATAATCCCGTCAACAAGTTAAACAGTGATCAACAAAAAAAGGGGAGTCCATCGGATTATTCACTTCTTGATAATCTTGATTATGAGGGGAAAATCATCAGTTACTCGGATCCTAAATATGTAAACGGTTCAGATAACACCTTTGTTGAAAAGTTACTTGAACGGCCCATCGATTGGAAGAAAACCAATTATTCAGGATGGAATACAGCGGGAAATACAATTGGTACCTCTTGTGCTTTATCCATTCTTCAGCTTTTCGGTAAAAGAAAAGAGCTAACCATCAACGAAAAAAACATCAATGAATTAATGACCATTCTTTTGTTGGAGCATTGGGGTTTTCAGGCAAACGTGAGAAAGAATCTACTTAAAAAATTAAATGAGATGGGCATTCATTCCTGGACAATAATCCCTCATGAAATTTGGGGAGAAAAATATGTTGAAGAACATTTAAAGGACTATCTGGAAAAAATGAAAACCACAAATGTTACAGAAGAAAAAACATTAAAAGTGTTCTTCCCTTGGCACAGAAGCTTTGAAGTCGGG
>CAZRYM010000185.1:2492-3655 GCA_964604305.1 uncultured Thermotogaceae bacterium
CCTTCTCAACCCTTAATAAACAACTGTCAAGACCCATTATGATATACTAATAATTGATTGTAAATAAATCACGAAAGTCACTTATATTGCGTTTCTTATGCGATCAGGGGGTTGGGATATGCGGATCAGGGAACATCCGATTTTAGAGTTCAAACGGGATAAAAAGATCCACTTTACATTCAACGGGAAAGAAGTCGAAGCCTATGAAGGCGAAACCATTGCTGCTGCTCTTCACGCAGCCGGAATCTGGCATTACAACGAAAGTGACGTGTTGAAAAGACCCAGGGGACTTTTTTGTGCCATCGGCCATTGCTCTTCATGTCTCATGCAAGTGAACGGGGTTCCTAATACCAGGATTTGCGTCACCGATGCGGTGGATGGAATGATTGTAGAATCCGAAAGCAAAGGTGATATCAAGTGATACATGAATACGATGCAGCCATCATCGGAGGCGGACCTGCCGGGATAAGCGCTGCCCTTGCAGCAGGTAAAAACGGATTGAAAACCCTTCTCATAGAAGAAAGGACGTTTCTTGGAGGACAGCTGGTGAAACAAACCCACCGGTTTTTCGGCTCAGAGGAAGAACATGCCGGTACCAGGGGAATCACCATCGCTCAAGATCTTGTAAATGAATTGGATACTGTAGAAAATATAGATGTGATGACTTCTACTACGGCATTGGGATACTACGAAGATGGAATTCTTACTGCGCTTCACGATGAAAAAATGATAAAAATAAAACCAAAAGCCATGGTCCTGGCAACCGGTGCTTTTGAACGGTTCCTGCCTTTTGAAAATAACGATTTACCCGGTATCTTCGGAGCGGGTGCTGTTCAGACACTGATGAACATATACGGTGTGAAACCGGCGGATAAGGTATTGATGATCGGTTCCGGAAACATCGGCTTGATCGTCTCATATCAGCTGATACAAGCCGGTGTCCAAGTCATCGGCGTTGTGGAGGCGGCATCAAAAATAGGCGGGTATCTGGTTCACGCCTCAAAACTGAGAAGACTCGGTGTGCCCATTATGACACGACACACCATTAAAAAGGCCATCGGTACAACCAAAGTCGAAGGAGCCCTTTTATGCCAATTAGACGAAAACTGGCGGGAAGTTGAAGGCACTCAAAAACAAGTTGACTGCGATGCCATTTGTCTGGC
>CAZRYM010000186.1:0-3641 GCA_964604305.1 uncultured Thermotogaceae bacterium
CCTTTGAATACTCATCCGTCGGTGGTTGGGTCGTCACACGGGGAGCCGGACAGAACTCCACGTATTACGGCAAGATTGAAGACATGGTCATCTGCCAGGAATATGTGACACCGGCCGGTGTTATTCAAACGTCATACTATCCCGCCATGGCCACCGGACCGGACCTGGACGAGATCATGATGGGCTCGGAAGGGACCTTTGGAATTCTCACCAACGTCACTTTAAGAGTGTTCAGGTATCAACCGGAAAACAGAAAAAAATTCAGCTTTATCTTCAAAAACTGGGATGATGCCATGGCAGCTGCCAGAGAAATCATGCAGGCGGAGATTGGCTATCCTTCAGTATTCAGACTGTCCGATCCGGAAGAAACGGATGTGGCCATGAAGCTGTATGGCGTTGAAGGCACAGTCATTGAAAAAATCCTAAACATGCGGGGTTATAAACCCATGGAACGATGCCTGTTCCTGGGATGGACAGAAGGCGAGAAATCCTTTGCCACCAATATGAAACGAAAGATCAAAAAAATATGTCGAAAATACGGCGCCATGTACACGACTGGTTATATTACCTCATCCTGGGAAAAGGGAAGATTCAGAGATCCCTACATGCGTGAAGACCTTCAGGATTTTGGCATCATGATTGATACCCTGGAATGCGCTGTTACCTGGTCCCAGATGAAGCAAGTCCATGAAGGGGTTCGTTCCTATTGCAAAAGCCGCCCTCAGACCATTTGCATGACACATATGTCCCATTGCTATCCTCAGGGTGCTAATCTGTACTTCATCTTCATCGCCAAGATGAGTGAGATTGATGATTATCTGGAATATCAGACGGGCATATTAGACAATATCCAAAAATACGGTGCCGCTATGAGCCATCATCACGGCATCGGAAAGATGACTGCCCCCTGGTTGGAACATCAAATCGGAAAGAATCAGTACGAGGTTTTCAGGGTGTTAAAGAATCACTTTGACCCTAATATGATTATGAATCCAGGAGGGACTCTGGGGTTTGATTTGGAAGAGGGTCAAAAGCGGAATAAAATTAAAAATCCATAAAATTAAATTTTGTCGCATATCCTTGTGCTAAACCTAGGGAACAGGGACGCTGATAGTACCTGTCCCCGCTCTACATTGTAGGGGCAATTCACGAATCGTTCGTTCATTTCATTTAGAAAAGTCAGATGGGACAGTTGGAGTGATTGCCGTATCACTGCCCCTGTCCCATCGGTGTACTCCCCCCTGTTGAGTCAGGGGATTATTTAGAGTTTTTTAATGAATTTTATTTGGCAAAGCCACCCCAATTAAAGGTCATAGAATAGCCATATGCTGAATCGTAAAAATTCTTAACTGCTTCGTTAACGCCCCAATATTGTACCGTTTGATAGAACATAGCAAAGGGCCCGTTTAGGAACCAATATGTTGTGAGGTCTTGGTAAATCTGTTCACGTTTGTCGGGGTTCGTTTCAAATCTTCCAGCTACAGCGAGATCATCAGCGTAGTCATCATCCCATGCGCATCTGTAAGCTAACTGGCCGGCATCATAACTGGCTAAAGCCATTGCAAGGTTATCAGCATCTGCATAGTCATTTCCCCAACTTGCAATGATAAGTTGATGTCCTTGTGCTCTATATTTTGGATACATCTGTGATGCTTGCATGATAACAATTTCTGCATTAATGCCAATTTTCTTAAGATCTGACTGGACTTTAGCCGCTTTATCTTGTCTTGTTTGGGAATTGTTGGTTAGCAATTCAACTTCAAAACCATCGGGATATCCTGCTTCCGCGAGAAGTTGTTTTGCTTTTTCGATATTCTGAGAGAAAGGATTTTCATCTACATATCCAAAATAACCCTTTGGAACAAATCCTTGTACTTTAAGGGCATAACCCGCCATTATGATATTTACAATGTCATCGTAATTGATGGCATATTTGATGGCCAATCTGACTTTTGGGTCCTGTAAAGGTCCCCAAGAAGCATTCATGGCTAGATATTCGTTTGAATGTCCCGGTGTGGTTACTACTTTTACATTATCGGCTTTGTCAACTTCTTTAAGCATTGTTGGATCAAGATCCCATGCCACATCAACATCGCCTTTTTCCAGAAGTAATCTCTGGTTGGAGGGCTCCGGAACATCTCTGAACATAATCTTCGATAGATTGGGTTTTTTTCCATAATAATTCTTATTTGCAGACATGGTTATCATGGTATTTCTTTCCCAAACATCGAGAACATACTGTCCAGAACCTGCACTGTGATCGGTCAACCAATCATTTCCCATGTCGCCGTCTTTTTCATGTTGTAGGGCAAAGTCTTTGTTTATAACACTACCCCAACTGTTACTAAGGATTCCAAGTATGATGTTTTCTGCATAGGGCTTATCAAAAGTCATGGATAATGTCTTACTGTCAATTTCAATGATTTTCTTATCCATATTATCTTTGTTAATTCCAATGCTTTCAAGAAGCCATACAGAAGGACTTCCGAGTTTTAAGTATCGTTTGTAACTCCATGCAACATCTTCAGCCAGAACTTTCGTTCCGTCTGCAAATACAGCATTATCTTTTAACTTAAATGTGTAAGTCATACCGTCATCTGAAATTTGCCAGGATTTTGCCAATTCTGGTTCGATGACTAAGGTTTCGTTGATATTCTTAAAACCTACAAGATTTTCATAAAGCGCATTCAAAGTAATACCCGGAAAATACTCGTAACATATTGCTGGGTCTAAAGATATAAAAACTTCAGTATTTGCTGCTATTACAAGAGCATCTGAGGGAGTTTTTGAGGGTGCACTAAATACAGTGATTCCAAACAACAACGACAGAACAAGAATTAAAACAATAATGTTCAACTTCTTCATAAAAAAAAACACCTCCGTAAAATTTGCCTAATTAAAGGAATGTAAGTGATTCTAAATATTCTGATAATTTTTTCTTTTTATTTCAGCAACAAAGAAATGGTTTCTGATAAAAGACCAATGAGGTCAATAACGAAACTGTACAATGGAGATCTTGCTCACTTTAATCTTTTTACTTAATCAAACAATGATCATACTCCCACTTCTGATAGATGAACTAATATACAATTGTCGGTTTTTTTAAAAAGGAGTCATTGCAGAGTTTACTATTCTCCATTATAGCATATAGAAGCAATACTTTTCAAGAGACAAAGAATGATATATATTATATAAATCAAGACATTTGTAAAATATGTTATATCAAATCATTTTCCCAAACTTATATTAACAAATAGAAACAGCTAAAAAAGTCGTTAAAACGTACTAAATGTTTTAATGCTGAAATCCACAAAGGTAAAACGGGATGATGTTCTGAAAGGCTTTATATCAGGAAATATACAGACAAAGTGAAACTATTTCAGATTTGAAAGTCAATCACCGGAAAAATGCGAAATCAATACTACAGATAAGCGTTCTGTTTATATTTTCAAAGCATTATTTACTTTAAACAACTAAAGATTATCTAAAAAGTAAAAAGAAAGGTATATAATCACCAGTGAAGAACTATAAATTAAGGAGTTGATTGTTTTAAATGAACAAGTTACTATGTGTTTTACTGAGCTTGATGTTTTTAGTGGCAGTTGTATTTGCCTCAAACCTGACCGTTATCTTTGAACCCT
>CAZRYM010000187.1:0-3598 GCA_964604305.1 uncultured Thermotogaceae bacterium
ACAAGGTGGCTGCCAGTGATTTCCTGAATGGCAAGAACGAATATCAATGGCAGGCCGATTTGGAGTGGCTGGTGAAGGATGATGAGACTGTCCTGAGTATCCTTCGGGGAGAATATGATAACGATGTTTGTGGGGTTCTTTCGGCTGGTTATGTCCCTTTCAATGATCGTGAAGTGGCGGAGCAGTTTGGATAACCGGATCTGTGAATATCCAAAGAAGACGGTTTAGATCCCTTGTTCCAGATATTCGTAATCAGGAATTTGTTTTTGTATGGCGTCACGGATTTTTTGCTGCTTACGTGTTATAATCCAAGGCATTTCATATGCTTTTAATACTTAGGGCTTTTTTAACTTCTCAAGGAAAAAATCAAGGGTTGGTGACATTTAATGAGCCGCTTTTTCAAAAAGCTCTCCTTTGGTAAACTGAGTGTAAAAGGAGAAATTATATTTTTGGCTTCCTTTTTTACACTTCTCATTTTAATCATATTTGTTCTTTTAATGAATTTGCTATTTTTAGATACGTTAAACCAAAATGCCAGGCGTTCAATCAAGAATGCAAATTCCGATGTGATCAATTATATGAATAATTATTTTACAAATATCAGTGGAATACTCAGTGTTTTGTCTCAAAATAAAGATGTCATAAACGCTGTCAATAACGAACAGTCAAAAAAAAGGGCTTTAGAACTCTTTGATTTATTCGCCAAAGCGTTTCCGAGTATTGATTTTCTCTTTTCCGGTTATGAAAATGGTTTCTTGGTGATAAATGACTATACCCCCCCTGAAGGATTCGATAGCAGAAATCGGCCTTGGTATACAGAAGCCCTTGATAATATGCCTGAATTTTCAACCACTCCTCCTTATCAGGAAGCAAACAGCAGGGAATGGGTATTTGCAACAAGTAAGGCATTAATCAATTCCGAAAACGAATTTATGGGCGTCGTTTCCACTGAATTTAATAACAAGACCATCATTTCACTCCTTGAATTCAATCAGTTGTTTGAAACTCAAAGAAGTTATATTTTAAATAAAGCGGGTACCATGCTATGCCATCCTGACGAGTCAGTTATCGGTTTGGACACGGCAGACATTTTCGGAATATTTGATGAAGAATTAGGTTTTTTTGAATATGATCACAAAGAAAAAGCAAGCTGGGGATATTACGAAAAGATGCCCCTGACAGGTTGGACCATTGTAACGGCTGTTGATAAAGAGGAAATCCGCAAGCCTATCATAAAAACTATATATGTTTATTCAATTCTAACGTTGATGTTTTCTCTGATGTTGGGTATCATCTTGTATTATATTTTTCACAAAAGACTTGCTTTGCCTATTAAGAAGCTGCAAAAAAACGTAGACTCCATTCTGAGGGGTAAAGAGCCTGAAAGACAAGCATACCGATATTCAAATTATGAAATCACTCAAATTGCCAAAGGTATTGAACAACTCACCCAAACGTCTTTAAATAAGAAAAAGAACGAATTATCCGTTATCATAGAATCTTCAACAGATGCCATTCTTTTTCTTGATGAAGAGCAGCGGGTTTCCAACTATAATACCAATTTTAAATCAGTTTGGGGGATAAGTGAAGATGATCTAAATCATTCCGATGCCACTCGTCTGTTTGAAATGATGGCTGATAAGCTTATGGAACAAAGAGAATTTCAGAAAGAAATGAAGAAATTAGTGAACGGGGAAGAGACTGTAAAAGATACTGTTACCCTTAAAAACGGGAGGGTTTACGAAGTATACAGCTGTCCGGTCATACAAAATGGCAGTCTGTCAGGAAGGTTGTTTACTTATTATGATATCACGGATCAAAAAGTTCTGGAAGAGAATATCAGAAAGGCAAAAGAGGCCGCTGAAGACGCAAATCGAGCCAAATCAGATTTTCTTGCCAACATGAGTCATGAAATCCGTACCCCATTAAGCGGGGTCATTGGATACACGGAGCTTCTGAAAGAGACACCATTGGATGATAAACAACAACAGTACGTGACGAATGCGTATAAATCCGCTCAGACCCTATTTTCTATAATCAACGATATACTTGATTTCTCAAAGATTGAAGCCGGTCACATGGACATGGAATACATCTTAACGGATATCATTCAACTCACCCATGATGCGGTGGATGTATTAAAATATACTGCTGTTCAAAAGAACATTGCCCTCGTAGTGACCATTCAACCGGAAATCCCTCGTTTTGGAAAAACCGACCCCATGCGTTTGAAACAGGTCTTGATCAACCTCATATCCAATGCGGTAAAATTTACTGAAAATGGTACGGTTAACGTTGACATACAGTTTGAAAAGATTGATGAGCGGATGGGTACTTATGAATTCCGGGTTAAAGATACCGGAATTGGCATCAGCAAGCAACAACAGGGGAAACTGTTTAAAGCCTTTTCTCAGGCAGACTCATCTACTACAAGAAAATACGGCGGAACCGGGTTGGGACTTGTTATCTCAAATTACATTGTGGAAAAGATGGGTGGCAAAATAACTTTTGAAAGCGAAAAGGATCAGGGGAGCACCTTTTATTTTTCACTCCGGACAGAATATGAATATGGGACTCTTAATGATAAAGAGAAAACTCATGAGTCGTCAGAACCCATGCTATTAGAGGGGATTTCACCTAGGATCATGATCGTTGAAGATTCAAGAATTAACATGATGCTTGAAGAAACGATTCTGCGAAATATGATTCCAAAAGTAGACGTTATCAAAGCACATGACGGTCGACAGGCCGTTGAAAAGGCTCGGCAAATGAAGCCTGATTTGATTCTAATGGATGTACAAATGCCAGAAATGAATGGTTTGGAAGCTTCTCGAGAAATAAGAAAATTTAACACCCGAATTCCCATTATTGCATTAACAGCAGGCGTGGTAAAAGATGAGATAGAGAAATGCTATGAAGCTGGCATGAACGGCTTCTTAGCAAAGCCCATCGATAACTCAGCGTTGTTTAAAATTCTTAAAGAAAAACTTGAAAAGTAAAACAAGCAGTTGTCTTTTATTAAATATACTAATTGTTAATAAGGTTCCTTTTCGCCTTTTCATCAAAAAACGAAACCTTTGTATATCCAAGTTATGATCGTATATGTAGAATTATCTTCAAAATTACACGAAACCTAAGGAGGTAACTTGGATGACTAAACAATTGAACAGGATCTTTAGGAAGAAAACCATTTATTAGCCATTGTTGTTACTGGAAACGTTTTTAATTTATAAAAAATCATACATAAAAGAACTGTTCAATCTACGCTTGATTATTTCATTAGTTTCTTGGATATCAAACTCTTTGTAGTTCAATGATTCTGCCCAGGTTTTATACTCTTCATGTTCGGGATGGTTTTTGTCTTTGTATATTTCTATGAATTCCTGATACCCTGAAATGCCGCCCACATTTTCGGGTGGCGTGTTTCCTTTTCCTTCAAGACATGCGGGTACTTGTCCTTCGTAATGATCGTGGTTTTTAATGACTTCTATATAATGGACCCAATGGTCCCCATAATCATAAATGTAACGTATTTTTGCGGGTAGATAATCTGAAAGTCTGGTGCCGATTTCAAGTCTTTTGTCTTTAACCGTGTCGT
>CAZRYM010000188.1:0-3577 GCA_964604305.1 uncultured Thermotogaceae bacterium
CATCAGAAATGATTCTTTTGGCCTCATTCACCATGGGATATCCGGTATAGGTATAAGTCACCATGAATTCCAATCCCTTTTCTGAAGCCAATTTCATCAATTCAAAACCTTCCTCAGGTGTAAATGCCAAGGGTTTGTCACATACAACGTTAATCCCCTTTTCTAAAAAAATCTTGGAGCATTTGTAATGCAGGTTATTTGGTACGACTATTACAACAAAATCAATCCCATCATCTCTTTTGGATTCAGCTTCCGCCATCTGCACAAAATCTTTGTAAACCCTGTCAGGCTCAATTTGCCAATCCAACCCTGTTGCCAGGTTCTTTTCCTCATCTCTTGAAAAACATCCGCAAACAAGATCTGCAGAATTGTCTATTGCAACAGCAGCCTTGTGAACAGGACCAATAAAAGATCCTATTCCCCCGCCAACCATGCCGTAAACCAGTCTTTTTAAAAGTTTCTTTTGGGTATTTTCACTCATTACATTTCCCCTCCAGATCATATGTTATTATATTTTATGAAAATGAGTTGATCAAGCAACTTTGAATCTTTATTTTATTGTATCAATAAAAGTAAATAGAATCAAACGGCAATTATCGGATATATTTGTGATTATTATCGATTATCTAATAAAATGTACCAGATGCTTTTAATCTTTCGGAATTATTACCGATTTCTACAAAACATTTTTTAGTTCTGCAGCGATACGCTTTAAGAGTGAACAGTGACCATATGTGTTAAAAGAATTTAAAATCTATTTATTAAAAACAAAAAATATCTCAAGGAAAAGAATTGAAGGAAATTTTGATGATTTCAAAACTCATGATATAATAATTAATGTATTATTTGATTGACAAAATAAATATAATAAACGGGGGTGTAGATCGTGTTTTTGGGAATCGATGTGGGAACTACGGGAATCAAGGCGCTGGTAGTAAACGAGAAAGGAAAAGTCCTAAATCAGTATAATAGGTCTTTGGATTTAACAGTTCTGAAGCCGGGCTGGGCAGAGCAGGATCCGGATGATTGGCTGAAAGCTGTGATGGAAATACTTAAGGAAGTTTCAAAAGACCAAGAAATCAAATCAATCAGTTTTTCAGGACAGATGCACAGTATAGTCATGCTAGATTCAAAGGATCAAGTTCTCAGAAAGGCGATACTCTGGTGTGATCAGCGAACCACATCCCAATGCAAAAAAGCAACACAACAAATAGGTGGAGAAGAGGATGTAATTGGACTCATCGCCAATCCCATTTTGGAAGGTTTTACCTTGGGAAAGATTCTATGGGTAAAAGAAAATGAACCTGAAATATTCAATCAAATAAAAAAGGTTATGATGCCAAAAGATTATATCTGTATGAAATTGGGAGGAGAATATGGAACAGACTATTCAGATGCCTCCGGAACAGCTTATTTTAACGTGCATGATTCGCGATGGAGTCATGAAATATTTGAGCAGTTGAATATTGATACGACTGTATTGCCCCCTGTTTACGAGTCGCATTCTGTCAGAGGGATACTTAGGGCAGACTTGGCTCAGGAATTGGGATGGAATGAAACGTTAATCGTATCCGGTGGTGCGGATAATGCCGTGGCTGCATATGGTATTGGGATATCTAAACCGGGAGACACCATGGTCAGTATAGGAACGTCAGGGACAGTTCTCACTGCAACTGAAAAAGGGGAGCCGGATTTTGAAGGTAAAATTCATTTCTTCCATCATGTACTACCCGGACAAAAATACTACATGGGTGTCATGCTTTCAGCAGCCCATTCACTGAACTGGTTTTTAAAAACTTTTGATATCAAATGGTCATTTGAGGAGCTTGAGGGAAAAATATCTAAAATTAAACCCGGAGCGGGCGGTTTGTTGTTTTTACCTTACTTGAACGGAGAACGTACCCCTTTGAGAGATCCCAACGCCAGAGGCGTTCTGTTTGGAATGTCATCAAAATCAACAGCGGAAGAAGTGATCAGAGCTGTCATCGAAGGCGTCACATTCGGTTTGAGAGATTCATTTGAGCTGATAAAGGATAAAACGGAAATTAAGACCATCCGTGCTGTTGGAGGCGGAGCAAAAAACAAAGCTTGGTGCTCCATAATAGCAGACAATCTTAAAATGCCCATTAGTGTTCCTGAAAATGATGAAGGGGGCGCTTATGGAGCCGCTATGCTGGCAGCAAAAGGGGCTGGCATTAAAGAGGAAGAGCTATCCACATGGGTTAAGATTAAAGAAACCATCCAACCAAATCCGGAGAATTACCCACTCTATGATCAATTATATGAACAATTTAAAGGTTTATACGTTGATTTAAAAGAAAGATTTAAAAAAGTAGCCAAAATAATAGAATAATTGTTCAAAATCCCAAAAAATGTAGGGGCAACCCTTGTGGTTGCCCTCGAATCAATACCCGGCTTTCAAATCAACCAAATCGACCGGAGAACCCGTTTTGATATAGGCTTTTATATTCTTCAACGTGTCTTCCAGTTGAAAAAGTTTCCCCTCAACAGAATGTGAAGCCGCATGAGGGGAGATGACGATGTTATTCAACTTGTGAACAGGATAATGTGAAGGTAAGGCATAATGCATTTTTGAATTGGGATAATTGTACCAGCAATCTATGGCTGCTCCCTTTAAAACACCGTTCTTGAGACTTTCATAAAGGGTTTTTTCTTCGATAATTTCTCCCCGAGCCACGTTGACAATGAATTTATCATTTAAAAGATGCGCATTGTTTTTGTTTATAAGATCCTTAGTACCTTCAGTAAGGGGTAATGTAATAAAAATCACTTCAGCATCCGCCAGAGAACGTTCCAAATCGTTGGTGATATGTTGGAATCCATTTATATTTTCAACATGGTTTCTTTTAAAACCGGTAATTTCACAATCAAAGCCTTTCAATAATTTGGCGATATTTTTCCCAATAGCCCCACAGCCTAAAATAGTAACTTTTTTGTTTTGAATGGAAGTCCACAAATCAAACGGACTGCCTCCACCATAATTTCGGTGCCAATCCCCCATCTTCATATCGTTATGATACTCAACCACTCGCCCCATTATTGCCAACGCCAATGAAAGCGCCCGCTCCGCAACAATAGGTGTGTTCCCATGATTGTTGGATACATCTATCCCTTTCTTTATAAGATAATCAAAGGGTAGACGATTTACTCCTGTAAATGGAATGAAAACTATTTCAAGCTTTGGCGCTTTTTCCAGTATCTCAACTTTAGGATGGCCCCAGACAACAGCGTGAGAGTCGGAAATTTCACGAATCAGCGTGTTTTCATCAAGGGTACCGACGATTTGACATTCAGGGCATTCGTTTTTGAATTGATCCATTCTTTCTGAAAAGTCTTCGTAAAGATGTGTGTAAAATGTGATTTTTTTCATGGCTCACCCCAAGAGAATATATTTTTAGGTTCTTTCTGAAGAAATAATAACATGAATTTTTATTAAAAACCAAAATGCTCTTTGTAGGGGAGTAACTGAGCATGGTTAAAAAATGCTTAGACCTTGGAGTGTTTTACCTTCGGTAAAACACTCCAAGGTCAATGTTCCTCTTGACACCACCGCTTC
>CAZRYM010000189.1:0-3576 GCA_964604305.1 uncultured Thermotogaceae bacterium
TTATGGACTTGAAGATCCTGTCACAACTGATACAATGGGTGTCTTTACCAATCCAGAGCTACAGGCGATTTACAATCAGCTCATCGAAAAAGGGTCCGCCTCTATTGAAGATGCAGTTGAAATCGGGATGATGATTGAAGATATGGATATCTTTGACTTACAGGAAGCCATGGACAAAACCGACAACGCAGATATTATCAGAGTCTTTTCAAGCCTTGAAAATGGATCAGAAAACCACATGCGTGCCTTTTACAGACAAGTTGAAAAATATGGAATCAGCTATTCCCCGGAATATATATCACAAGAAGAGATGAACGCCATCCTTTCAGGAACTAATGGAAATAACGGAAATGGTGAAAATCAAAATGGGAATCAGTATAATGGCAATCAAGGATCATATGGACAAGGCAATGGTAATCAAAACAATCAGGGTTCAAAAGGCGGAAAAGGGAAGAAGTAACTCTTTGAATAAGTGACATATAAAAAGCTGGCATGTGCCAGCTTTTTTGCTGTTTGTCTGCATTTAAAAACAATTTAATCCTTTCAGCAAAACACCTTTTCATATTTTTCTAAACAGCAGAAAGGTTCTTTTAATGTATAATAAACATTATAAATAGGGTTCATTTTTTGGTTAGTTGTTTGAGTATTACTGTAAATAGTGATAAAATAAAGGGAGAAAGTCAACTTTTTTAAGGATGTCGACCATATGACAAACAGAGAAAAATTTAACTATTGGTTGGAAATTGCTCAATATGATTTAGATACCGCAAGAGCCATGTTCAATTCAGGAAGATATTTATACGTTGCTTTTACTTGTCAGCAATCAATTGAAAAGATTTCGAAGGGTCTTTATACACTCATAACAAATAATGAACCACCGAGAATACATAATATATGGCAGATTTTTAGAATACTAAAAAAAGAACCTCAAATGGAAAAATTAGTGGATATTGTAAGTTTTGATTTGGAATTAAATAAACACAAGCTATTCTTTGCAGAACTTTTGTCCTATTACATCTCTGGTAGGTACCCAACTTACAAAGAAAAGCTCTCATCTTCAATTAGTGTGGAAAAAGCAGAGTATCTACTAACAACATCTGAGGAGGTTTTCAAATGGATAAAGTCCCTGAGTCAGTACGAAAAATAATCGATGATTATATCCGGAAAATTTCCAAAGAGGTAAAAATCGAAAAAGTCATCTTATTTGGTTCGCATGCAAAAGGAACAACCCACCAATACAGCGATGTTGACTTGGCAGTTTTTTCTGATCATTTTAAAAAAAACAACAGAATAGAGAATTTAAAATTTCTAATATACAATGCAATGGATTTTGATATCGATCTTGAACCTCAACCATTTACTCTTGATGACTATGAGCACCCGGAAGGATTTGTTGAAGAGATAATACGAACAGGGATAGAGATTACTGAGGTTAAAAACTAACCTTAATTATCTATTAAAAACGCTGTTAATAGCGCAGTATGCATCCTCATTTACACAATCACTTCTCCACTTTTGATAATGTTTGTACAAAATGATGTTGGATCATTTTCAGTCAACTTTTTATCTGAAAAAGGTATTGCTTCAATGGATTCATCTATTCCCCAGGCAAGTTTAGAAAGAAACTGAAGTTCTTTCAGCTTATGTTTTCCAAAATCCGGTGAAAAAACAGCCAAATCAATATCACTATATTCCCCAGGATTACCATTTGCCCATGATCCATAGAGAATGACAGTGTTGATGGTAATATATTTCTTTAACTCTTCAATATATCTTCTTACATTTTTTTCTATAAGGTTTTTATTTTTAACCATTGGAAAAGTCCCCTTGTTCTTTAGTCACTCATCCGTTTCTTCGCTTATAAACGCCATCATTTTCTCCACCGTTATGGCTTGCTGTTCTTCTCTTGAAATGGTTGCTTGGCCATCGCCATTTTGTTCTCCGTAATTGCCAGAGTAGGCATGGTTTCCACCTGAAATTTTAAATTTATTCTCTGTATCTTCCAGTTTCGTCAGGTCAAGCATAACATCTTCACTGCCATAAATGGCTAAAGTGGGAACATCTGCGTCATTAATAGGATAAGCCCCTAATAGAATCATACCCTCCACTTTATTATAATTTCTCTTCATATAATTGCTGGCCATGGCCCCTCCAAGAGAATGTCCGGCTATAAACCATGTATTGATTTGGGGATACTGTTTAAACACCCTTTCCGCTGCATCTACTTTAAAAACAGCAAGATTAAAGGGCATTTCAGTCAGAAAACAAGTGATGCCTTTCTGAGATAATTGATAAAGCAAAGGTAAATACGCTATGGCTTCGACTTTTCCTCCGGGATAAAAAATCAAGCCTATTTCTCTATCAGTTTCTTCTTCAGGTTTGACAACCGTTATTTTATCATTGACTTCAATACGCTGTTTTTCTGAATTGATCAATTGATGCACATCATCAGTCGCCCGATAATAATCCAGTGTATAGATATAAAAGGCACCTACTAGTATTACGATAACGGCAACAACTGCTAATATGATCCATTTTGTTTTTGATTGCTTCTTTACTTTATTATTCATTTTTTCCTCCCATTTCAATGTGTGAGTCTATTTTACCATTCTTACTTTCGGTTTGTATCATTGATCTTTGGAATAGCTTTCCCTCCTTCTCTGTCGTCGGTTAAAAAACCCCATGATGATACCCAGAAAAGCAGACCAAAGGGCCGCAAGGGTGATCTGCCATACAGCGGGCAGCATGAACGTTATCGTATGAGCCGGAATCCAGAACCAGATAATTGTGAGGAGCGCTCCCTTTATTCCCCGCCAATTTTTCTCCTTCTTAAAGACATTGTCCATGAACCGGTGGAATAGTATCTGAATCGGTCCAAACAGACTATTCATGAAAAGGGAAGTGAAAAACGGTCGGAACCTTCCTGTGAGCATCCCTTCATTCACAAGGGCATCGACAAATCCTCCGAAACCCACAAAGACATATTTCAGCATAACACCCAGCATGGAACATATGGTTATCTTTTGGATGATGATTCCCGGAGAATAGGAAACAAATCTCCCTTTTCTAACAGCTGTTCCAAACCACTCCCCTATTGTTCCTAGTATTGAATATTGCAGGATGGCGGATAGTATTGGATAGTTCTCAACAAATTCAATCCACATCTCAACGCTCCCAATGTTTTGCTAACTGAATCAGCATCTCCCATTTTTACACTTGTTTTTGGATAAGTAGTATACCATTTAACTTTTTTATACTGTCTCAGTTTTAGAATAACATAATCAGGTGTCCCCTATGGAAGTTATTCTTATAACCGAAAGATAAACGTGATATAATGCGTTAATGCTATTTTGAATAAAATTTATTTTTTCAATTCGTTTTAAAAGGGAGATTATATGAAATTATTAATGCGTTGCTTGTTGCTTGTTCTATTGTTGTCCTCAACAGTGTTTTCATCGTATGGTATCATCAATCCCGAGATAGACAGTTGTTATGAAAAGGCGGTTATCACTGCCAGAACTGAAATTTGGAAGAGAATCAATTCCGGAGGTGCAGGAAGCGGTTCGGTTGCCATCA
>CAZRYM010000190.1:0-3519 GCA_964604305.1 uncultured Thermotogaceae bacterium
GGTTTTGTGAATTAGATGAAATAAGCTTTGCAGGGGTTGACCTGTGTGCCCTCCCGCAATTGCAATATTGGCTGATTATCTAATGAATCCCTTGCATTATGAAATCGTATACAATCCCCCGCATGGTGAAAATTGTTTGTAGTCACAGTTTTCAAAATTCTTGTTAATTTCCGTTGCAATAAAATAATACTCATCATCATCCCAAATATCCATATTATCTTCCCGGTAACGATCGTGATCCTCTTTTGTCTGAAATGAGACATCAAAAATGTACATTCTGCCATCTTCTTTCTTTAAAAGAGACAGGTACTGTTTAATGATCCGGATTTTTTCCTCAAGGTCAAAATGATGCAGGACATAACCCGCCAGGATGATACTGAACTTGGCATTACGGATCTTTTCAGGTATCCCGTTCTTAATGTCATGTTGAAATAAAAGGGCACTTGGCATTTTTTGCTCAGCGATTTCAAGCATCTTCTCTGAAAAATCAAACCCGTAACACTGTGCGCCATTTTGATAAAACTTTGAAAGTAAGAATCCTGTTCCCACTCCCATTTCCAGGATTTGAGTGGAATGAGTAATTCTCAGGCTGTTGATCAATCTCTCCAATGATTTCTCGTATCCTGAAAATGGAAAAGCGTCTTTATTTACATCTTCATCGTATTTGTTTGACCAGGTATCAAAAATGTCTTTTTTCATATCAGCCTCCATGGGGTTTTGATTATTCTATCATGATATAATCTTGAAAACAACAATGAAGACAAAGGAGTTGAACTACAGTGTCTGAAAGAGCTTATATAGCAGCTATCGATCAGGGAACGACCAGTACGAGAACCATCATATTTGATGACAGGCTGGAAATCGTCAACATCTCGCAGAAACCCTTTCAACAATTTTATCCTCAAGACGGTTGGGTGGAACAGGATGCTGAAGAGATTTACAGAACAGCAATAGCCACACTGACAGAAGCTGTTGAAGCAGCAGGCCTTGAATTTCACGAAATTTCAGCAATTGGTATCACCAATCAGAGGGAAACGGTGGTTGCCTGGAATAAAGAAACGGGTGAGCCACTCTCAAAAGCTATTAACTGGCAATGTAGAAGAACTGCAAAAAGGTGTCTCGATCTGAAATCTCAGGAATTCAGGATCCATGAGAAAACAGGCTTGATTGTTGATCCCTATTTTTCCGGAACAAAAATGGAATGGCTTTATAATAATGTTCCAAAGGTAAGTATTGCTGCGAAATCAGGAGAATTGGCATTTGGAACCATTGATTCTTGGCTGGCTTTTAAGCTTAGCAGGAAAAATGTACATGTTACAGATTACTCAAACGCTTCCAGAACCATGTTGTTAAATATAAATACATTGGACTGGGATGATGACATGTTGGAGCTCTTTTCCATTGATAGAGAATGGTTGCCGGAACTGGTAGACACCTCTAAAATTGTAGGTTATACAAGAGAAGGGATCCCCATTGCTTCACTTGTGGGAGACCAGCAAGGCGCATTATTCGGACAGATGGCTTATGAAAGGGGAATGGCAAAATGCACCTATGGTACCGGTGCCTTTTTGTTGATGAATCTGGGAGAAAATGCGGTTTTATCGGGGCAAAGACTGTTAACTTCAGTTGGATGGAAGATTGGAGATGAAATCAATTATGCCATGGAAGGATCGCTTTTTATGTGTGGAGCCGCTATCGATTGGATCGTGGATAATTTGAAATTAGCCAAGTCAGCTCCTGAAACAGAGGACCTTTCCTATAAAGTCAGGGACAACGGTGGGGTTTTCTTTGTTCCCGCATTGTCGGGTTTGGGTGCACCTCATTGGGATCCCAATGCCAGAGGATTATTTATCGGAATGACTCAGTCAACAAGAAAAGAGCATCTGGTCAGATCGGTTTTAGAGGGCATTTGTTACTCCGTTAGAGAACTCTTTGATACTATTGTGAGTGAATGTCACATCCCCTTGAAAGAATTGAGAGTTGATGGGGGTGTCAGTAAAAATCAATTTATACAGGAATTTCAGTCTACGTTACTTGGGAATACCGTCACAAGGCCTGTCAATACAGAAACAACAGCCACAGGAGCTGCTATTTTGGCAGGGTTGGCAACAGGTGTCTGGAAGAATAAATCGGAGGTTTTGGCATATTGGAAATCTCAGGCTTCAATTACCCGTGGAAAAGATGAACTTGTGGAGGCTTCCTATAAAAAATGGAAAACAGCGGTAAAAAGATCAGAGAATTGGGTTTAGTCCTAATAAAAGAATTTGAAGCCGTCTCCATTGAAGCTTTTAGTGAGATTGCGAAAGAGTTCGCAAAGAATTTAAAGGGTGGGCAAACCGTATTGTTTTTTGGTGATTTGGGAACCGGGAAAACCACGTTTATCAGATCAATTATGGAATCTTTTCGAGTTGATCCCAATGAGGTTAGAAGTCCCACCTTTAATATCGTTAATACCTATCATGCAGAGGGTAAAGAGTTTTATCATATCGATGTTTATCGGATAACCGCTGATGAATTATTTGATCTTGGCTATTATGATTATCAAAATCCAAACAGTATTCTGTTGATTGAATGGGCGGAAAAGATTGTTGATGAGGTAGATCAACCAGATTTCTTAATAGTCCTTGCAATGAACGAGGAAGACATGAATAAGAGGGATATTAAGATTTATAGGGGGGATTTGATTGAAGAATCTAAAAAAGGTTTTTGAGACTCAATCCACATCAATTTTTAAAGCGGTATTACCACCTGTGGGAGTGAATACTTATCTTTTATATATGGGCGACAGACTTTTTATTGTTGATCCCGGTATCGGAAGTTCGGATCTGCCGGATCAAAATGATACTCCTTATTCTGATATAACATTGCTCATCACCCATTCCCACTTTGATCATATTACCGGTATCGATGAATTTCCGGATAGTAAAATACTCATCACACAAGCTGCCTTACCCGGATTATCCGATCCGTCAGTAAATCTTTCGGGTGATTTTGGCGGTGGAACGACAGTTATTCAAAATAGAAACACAATTCTTCTGTCAATAGGGGAAAACACATATAGAGATTGCACTTTTCAAGTTATGGTATATCCCGGCCACACACAGGGAGATACTGTTTTTGACTTTGGCGATTTTATTTTTACCGGGGACTTCGTCTTTTGTGATTCGATCGGACGAACAGATTTCAGATTTTCAGATTCGGACAAAATGAAAAAATCGCTTGTCAAATTTAGACAATCCCTATCAAAAAAAGATCCTTCCACATTGATACTTCCAGGTCATATGGGAGTATGTTCAATTAAACAACTTTTGGAGAAGAACATCTTTCTCTCGGTGTATTAAATTGTGATAACTTACTTCTAAATAAGCTTGCTTCTACATGCATGCCCAATATCTCTTTGACAATAGCTAATATTTATGCTATTATGGTAAATGTATAAAAATAAACCTTGATTTCTGGTTTTTTCTATAGTATTCTACGAATTTTATCCATTTTCTTAAAAATATAAAGAAAATAGCT
>CAZRYM010000191.1:0-1990 GCA_964604305.1 uncultured Thermotogaceae bacterium
ATCATCACTGTAGAATTTAGCAGCTTTTTCTTCTAACATCGTTTCACCTCTTTTTCTTAGATATAAACTGCTGAGAAAAAACAATAAATCTCCGCAAGGTGGGAGGATTTCGACCACATCAGCAGCCTCTACTATTAGTTTACCAGAAACATCAATAAAAATCGGGTACCCCACCCCGTACTTTCACAGAAGCTTTACATAAACAACCCAAAACCCCCTCTTGACGTGGAGTCCGATACAGAGACTATACTGGTGTTGAACATCAGGAAAGGGCGATAAATCCACAAGGAGGGATTACGATGAAAAAAATTAAAAGAATATTGAGTCAAAAGAAAACAGAAGAACTTTTGGAAAAAAATAAAGACATTTTCTTTGATGCAATCTGGAGATAAATGACATTTTCATTTAAAATATTGCCGGCCTTTGTGGCCGGCTTTCTTTTTGTTATATTTAAAAGAATAGTGATATAATAATCTATTCCAGTAAAGGAGTGATCAATATGTTTGGTATAAAAGGCAGGTTAATTTTTGTATTTGGTTGCTTGATGGGCCTGATGGTATTGTTATGCAGTTGTTCAGGAGTGGTCCAAGTCTCTGTGGAAATTGTGAATGAACATACCGGCACCATTTTTTTCACGGTTTATAATGCATCCGGACAACCGTTAAAAGTTTATACCGGGGTTGCCATGCAGCCGGGCGGAACGACAAAAATTTCAGTTAATCACTCAGAAGGTTATTATTTGCAATTTATCGCGAATATAGTAGGATTCAACTACATCTGGAATGAGGAAATCGGCGGAGTTGAAACTCATGATATTCCTTGGGTAAATGGGAAAACCTATTATATTGGCGATCCTGCCAATGGTGAATGGCATAAAATTATGTGATATTTCATAACTAACAATCGCCCATAAATAAACCAACCGTTCACTCTTCTGCGGAGTTGAAAGAAGTTGAATTCAATGACCAACACAAGAAAAAGCCTTCACATGTACTTTAAAAAGATTCTCTCTAATGAAAAAAAGAGGACACATATTTTATCAATCATCATTACGTCTATCTTACTTGTTCTCAGTTCATTTATGTGCATATTGAACCTTTTTACAGGAACACGATATCTTGTTTTTGTAACAGGAGGGCTTGCCGTTGTTTTAACCTTTATCCTGTTTATCTTCATAAAGACCAATAAAGAAAAAATCGGATTGTTTTTACTGGCAATATCAATCATATCGCTGCTAACACTGCTATTGATTAATGGGGGTGTTGACGGATTCAGCTCCATTTGGATTGTCATTTTACCAACGGCTGTCTTTTCCCTTTACGGCCTAAAAGCGGGTGGAGTATTCAACGGTATTATGTTCTTGATTATTATCTTAGTTCTGTGGACACCTCTTTTACTTGGTTATCGATATGACTATTCAGCGTCCTTCATATGGCGTTTCCCTATTGTCTACTTGACAAGTTTCTTTATAGGTGCAGCTCTTGAGTATGAAAGAGTAACAACTCAGGAGATCATTAAAAAGTCCAGGATAAAACTCCAGCAATTAAGCCGCATAGACGAATTGACCAAACTTGAAAACAGAAGAGCCTTTAATAAACGACTTGAAGAGTTATGGATAGAAGCTTACGAACGACATGAACCCTTATCTCTGTTAATGATCGATATTGATTTCTTCAAAGCCTATAACGACTATTACGGCCATTTAGAAGGTGATTTGGTTTTAATTGAGGTAGCCAGGATCATATCTAAAACGATCGTCCACGACAGCGACATCGCTGCCAGATGGGGTGGGGAAGAGTTTACGGTACTCTTACCCCATGATAATAAAGAAAAGGCAATTGAAAAAGCCGAAAAAGTCCGTCTGGCCATTTCTTCACGAAATATCCTTCATGTAAAAACTCAACTTTCTGAAAAACACATTACAGTGAGTATAGGTGTAGCCACACTGACACCATCTGAAACTAAAACAAGCCGTGAACTTCTCACACTG
>CAZRYM010000191.1:2090-3497 GCA_964604305.1 uncultured Thermotogaceae bacterium
CTTGATGAGCACTTTCCTCATCTTGTCGCTTTAACAAGAATAAGAGCTTTTGGAAGAATACACGCCACTTTCGAGAATATTCAGGCTAGAAACTCTTTAAATGACTTTCATACCTTTTGACACATAATCAAAAGTTAGTGTATAACTAAAGATCAGGGGAAAGGGGTTGAATCCGGTGAAAAGAATAATCTTTTTACTTTTTACAGTATTTGTCACACTATTTATTATGAGTAGTTGTACCATCGTCAAAAACGCTTCTTTGGATTTCAGTATTCGAATGACGGCTGAACAAATCCGTTTGGGGACGTTTACAGGGGGGCGTTTGATTTTTTCCAATAATGTCATCAATCAATTGGAACCGGGGATGTTGATCCCTATCATGGATAAAAGGCAGGGCTTTGCAAAAGCAGAAGATTCTGAAAACTACATTTTTAAAACCCTTGAGGTGTATTATGGCTATTATTACGTGGTTGATGCCACCTCTGATGCTCTAACACTGGATTATCTCCTCTACGATACAGAGGGAAAAATTGTTGATCACGATGAAAATATCATAATTGTGGCAGATTCCGGTCCTGATTCGTCAACAAGAGAAACTCCTCACGGGTTGGTCTATCAGACTTTCACTCCAAGAGATTCGGATTTTTCCGGAATCCTTGAAGGCTGTACTTTGCTCAGCTTTCCGGGTGAAATACCGGATGAACAGGAACAGCAGTATTTTGATACAGATGAAATCTACAGAACGGTAATTTTCCGATTACAGAAAAGCGCAACACAACCGTATGATTATCAATCCGGAGTCTTGGCAGTCCATCCAACTGAACCTGTTTTAATCCTGGGGACTCATTTTTATGACAATGTGGTTTCTGATGAATCCCAAATTAAAATCAAAGATCCGGATTTACCACTCGAAATCAGTCCCGGTGACTATATCCTTGACACTCATGGAAACAGTGCAAGGAAGGTTACTAATGTGAACGTATCAGATGATCTGTCCGGTTTTACCGTTTTTCATACGGATAAGATCCACGTGCAGAAAATACTGGGGGCACTTGAAATGAATCTTGAGGGCGATCTGGCTGAAGTGATTGCGCGTTTTGGGACAGATGAACAAAGACAAACCCTGGAGACTCTTTTACAGGAACGATCTTATTTTGACATATGGAATGCTTCAGGAGAAGCGAGTTTGTGGAAGGGAGATACGTCTCAAGTTGATCTGGAGCTGGATTATAACTGTAATCTGGGTGCCAGCATTTTCTTTAACGCGAAAGTGGACTGGTCTGAGACCTCTGCTACAGGAAGGTTCACCATCGATTCGAATGCTGACTACGGGTTAGTCTTTAAATTGCTGGGAGTTGATCCCGGATCAAAGATGACCGGGAAATTTATCACCATTCCCATCAAAAT
>CAZRYM010000192.1:0-3481 GCA_964604305.1 uncultured Thermotogaceae bacterium
TTTCAATTTGGAGTAAAGTCAATAAAAAGAAAATCATCTTGTTAATCGATGAAATTGATGCACTTGTAGGAGATACACTTATCTCGGTTCTAAGACAGTTGAGATCGGGGTACACAAAGAGACCTGGGTCATTCCCCCAATCTGTCATTCTATGTGGTGTAAGAGATGTAAGAGACTATCGAATCTTCTCGGATAGAGACCAGCAAATGATCACCGGTGGGAGTGCTTTCAACATCAAGGCAAAATCATTGACCGTAGGAGACTTCACACAGAAAGAAATCAGAACCCTTTATGAAGAACATACCAAAGAAACCGGCCAACAATTTGAAAAAGACATCTTTGACTTGGCCTGGGACTACACGAGAGGCCAACCCTGGCTGGTGAATGCCTTGGCGAATGAAGCATGTTATGAAAATGTGGCCGGAAGAGACAGAAGCAAACCCCTCACCACACCAATGTACGAAGCCGCTAAAAATGAATTGATTATTCGACGAGACACGCATATTGACCAGCTAGCAGATAAATTGAAAGAAGATAGAGTCAGAAGAATCATTGAACCCATGCTTGCGGGAGAAGCATTTGACGAAGATGTCTTTAATACAGATGTAGAATACTGTAAAGACCTGGGGCTCATAAAAAAAACAGAAGAAGGGTATCAAATCGCCAACGCCATTTATCGGGAAGTCATCCCAAGAGAACTGGGATATATGACACAATTATCACTTGAAAGCATGTTTAGGAGACAATGGTATGTGGAGACTAATGGCAAACTGAACATGATGAAACTCTTGACCAACTTCCAACAATTCTTCCGAGAACACAGCGAAAGCTGGCTCTCAAGATTCAAATACGAAGAAGCGGGCCCACAGTTATTATTGCAAGCCTTTCTTCAAAGAATCATAAATGGCGGCGGCCTCATCGACCGAGAATACGGTCTGGGCAGAAAACGAACAGACCTGTACATTCGCTGGCCAATTATCAAAGACAGATTCAAAGACAAAGAAAAAGTCCCCCCCTTCCCCCTGACCTATAACCCAGATGATCTTCAGAGAATCGTGATTGAGTTGAAGCTGAAACACAAAAACTCCCTGGAAACAGTAATCGATGAAGGCCTGGAACAAACAGCGGCCTATGTGAACAAAACCGGTGCCAAAGAGGCGTATTTGATCATCTTTGATCAGGAGAATCCTAACTGGGAAGAGAAGTTATTCACTGAAAAAAGAGAGTTTAACGAAATACCGATAACGGTCTTTGGGATGTAAGAAAAAATCACTTTAAGCTGTTAAGAATAATTTGCACCTGATCGTAGATTCTTGTCGCACTTTCTATGGCGTTTAAAGCGTCGTATTCCTCCAGTTCGATGTTGTAGGGATATCTGGCACTCACTGAATAGTCCGTTAAATCAATGCATTCGTCTTTTAATTCTTTGATTTTGTGAAAACGCCTTTTGGAGATATTGTAAAGCACCATCAGATCATGGGTTCTGGGTACTCTGTAGTGTATTTTAAGAAGCAGTGCCTTCAGCATTTTTTCAGCACATTGATGGCAGTGGTAACAAATGATTTCAATGGGCACGGGTACCATTTTTGTCAAATAAACGGCGGAATCCAGGTCCTGTTTGGCAAATGCCACCCATTCCTTGTAATCTCTCGACTCACCCATAGAGCGTTATCCCGTATTTTTTGATCACGTTTTCAAATGAATTCTCCACAGCCGCTTTTTGTTCAAATTCATCACTTCTGTAAACAAGTAGATCCATGGGAATATCCGCTTCATCGATGATGGAACGTCTGATATCTCGTAAAATCTCCTTTTTCCTTTTTGTGTCATCAGTGATAATGCAAATATCCAAGTCGCTTTCAGGATTTTGTGTGTCATGAGCATAGGAACCAAAAAGGATGATTTTAAGTGCATTGGTATTTTTAAGGATTTTACTTTTTATCCTTTGTAATTTTTCTTCTGTTTTGGTATTCATCTATTTTTCTCCTGTTTTATTTGCACCCTATACCTTTCCTTATATTTTTCAATCATCTCCAAAACAAAGCCCGTGACGTTTTTTGGTAAATCATAAGGATCAAAATATTCCACGATGTCGCATTCGATGTGATCCGGTGTGATTGTTCCGGAATAATCGTTACAGGCGTAAATAGCGGCAACGTTGTAGACTTCATCGCCGTTTGGGTAAATATAGTGCATGTGATTTCCGGAAAAAACATCCAATAATTCGATCTTCCCTGCTATAAGTCCGATCTCCTCCAAGGCCTCTCTTCGGGCACAGTCTTCAAGGCTTTCCCCCGGTTCCATAGAACCACCCGGCAATCCCCAGTTTGAAGTAGCCTTGTTTTTGATCATGAGTATTTTTCCGGCATCATTCACGAAAATGATGGCAGACCCTGCTTGTATTAAGGGGATTTTACCCACTTTTTTTCTTAAATCCATCATGTAACCGATGATATCACACCTCTCAAATCTCCATTTTGTTCAGCAATTCTTTTAACTTTTTCAACTCATCAAGGCTTAAAGTAACCCCTTTTCCCATCTTGGCATGCTCTGGAGCCCAATCACGGATATCATACTTAGGTTCTCTTTCATTCCAGCTGATCAGAGACAATTCTTTTGTCCAGCCGCCCTTGCTTTGTGAGAGCTCACCAAATGTCTTTACGATTTCATACTTGAATTCTGCCATTTTCTTCCTCACTTTTCTGTTTTAAGATGATTGAATTATAACACTTGAAAAGAATTCCTCTAAATGAAAATGGTGACATTTTTTATTTTGTTGTGCAGAAAAAGGGGTGTTAACTGTATTCATCGCTTTTTTGATTCAAAAGATTGACTTTTGATAGTGTTTGGTTTATAATTAGACTGACGGTCGGTTTATAGTGGTGGCAAGTATATGAATACCCCTAAAGGATAAACCGTTAAGTCTAATCGATGAATTTTAGGAGGAACAAATGGCACAACAAAGGAAAGATCCGGAAGATAGAAAGAATGAAATATTAGATGCCGCTGAGAAATTGTTTTATCAAAAGGATTACACCAAAACCACTATTGTGGATATTTTAAAGGCTGTGGGCATTGCAAAAGGGACTTTTTATTACCACTTTACATCAAAAGAAGAAGTCTTGGATGCCATCGTTGATCGTTATATTCAAAATGATCTCAAGTTGGCCAGACAAATCACTCATAACCCACATCTGAATGCCGTTGAAAAGATCATCCGTATTTTGAAAGGTGGAGGTCCAAAGGATGGTTCAGAGCAAGAAACACTCCAACAGATCCATCAGGTAGACAACGCTCAATTTCATCAGAAGAGTCTATCAAAGACGATTAAAGCTTTAGCGCCCATATTTGCTCAAATCGTGGAACAGGGCATTGAAGAGGGGTATTTTCAAACACCCTATCCCCAAGAAACCATAGAAATGATACTGGTTTCCGGGCAGATTTTATTTGACAAAGGTTTTTTCAACTGGTCCCAGAAAGA
>CAZRYM010000193.1:0-3479 GCA_964604305.1 uncultured Thermotogaceae bacterium
CTTCAGGAATTGACTGCCCGTCATACGAAAAATTGGTCACATTCCTTGAGAATTCAAGGCTGGTTCTTCCCGAAACAAGAAATGTTCCCTTCTCAGTCTGTGACAAAGAAACTGATGAAAGCATCAACAACGCGATCAGAATAAATAATTTAGTTTTCATAATGTTTTGGAAGGATCGTCAACAATAACATCAGTATAAGCATTGCATTGAAATTGAAGAAGGGTACCAAGGAAATGAGAAAAACGAAAACACAAGCCAGCACGGTTCCCATCGCCATATATTTGGTCAAAAGAGTTATGACTAGCATAAAGAGAGCGCCTAATAACCCCACCAACAGATTCGAAGCACAAAGCACACCCCAAGTTGTTGCGATTCCTTTGCCTCCCTTGAACTTTAGAAAAAGGCTCCAGTTATGCCCCGCTACTACAGCAACTGAGGTAATCACCAATGGCCATCCGGATAACCCAAACAGGCTTGTGGCGATTATATAAGCAAAATATCCTTTGAAAAAATCTCCAATCATGCATAACAAACCAACTTTCATTCCACATGAATACACAGCATTTGATGTTCCTGAATATTTCACTCCAATAATACCACTTGCACGCAAAAACAGAACCACCTTCACGGTAAAAAGAAACCATATTGACGCTAAGGAGACCAGCATTAAGAAAAACCTCCTATAATAGTCTGAGCACCCGTAATGGTGCTAACATTATTAAGGAGGAAAATTACCATGGTAGATTACCGAGAAATCCTAAGACTCAGAAACCTTGGTTACACCCAGAGACAAATCGCATCAAGCGTACACAGTTCTAGAAAAACCATCAGCGACGTGTTTGCACGGGCAGATGAAAAAGAACTCTTTTGGCCATTGACAGAAGCTACGACAAATGAAGACATCCGGAGGATGCTCTACCCTGAACGCATCCAAAGGAGGGAAAGAAAGATGCCCGATTGCGCCTATCTGCACAAAGAAATGGCAAAATCATCCGTCACCCTCACCCTTCTGTGGAGTGAATATGCCCAGAAATGTCGAAATGAAGGTCAAATCCCCTATCAGTACACCCAATTTTGTGACCATTACCGGGACTATGTCAGAAAAACAAAGGCCACCATGCGTATTAAACGAAAACCAGGAGAACTTCTGGAAGTCGATTGGGCAGGCAGTACGCTTCCTGTATACGATCAACACACCGGAGAGACAACCCCCGCTTATATCTTTGTTGCGTCATTGGCCTGTAGCCTGTACAGTTATGTGGAGGCCTTCTCCCATATGAAGGCACCCAACTGGATTCAGGGACACGTCAATGCCTTCCGATTCTTCTCAGGCAGTCCCCGTATTCTGGTTCCGGATAATCTACGCACGGCTGTCACAAAGAACACAAGAGACACCTTAATCCTCAACAGATCCTACAACGAAATGGCCCAACACTATAACTGTGCCGTCATACCGGCACGTCCCGTTTCACCGAAAGACAAACCCAATGTTGAAGGGGTAGTAGGTATCATTTCCACTTGGATACTGGCCGCCTTGAGAAACGAAAAATTCTTTACCATAGAAGAAATGAACAACGCTATCCAAGAGAAATTACGGGTCTTTAACACAAAACCCTTTCAGAAAAAAAGAGGAAGCCGGTGGAGTGCCTTTGAAGAAGAAGAAAAAGCCTATTTACAACCCTTACCTGCCTCCCCTTATGAAATGGCTGTTTGGTCAACAGCCAAAGTCCCCTTTGATTATCTCATAACCGTTGACAAAAACAAATATTCAGTTCCTTTTGATTTAATTGGTCATACGGTAGAGATACGAACTACCGCCCAAACCGTTGAGGTGTTTTTTCATAACAACCGAGTAGCCTCACATATTCGCCAATACGGTTATGGTGAACCTCAGATTCAACCCGGACATATGCCTCTCAAACACAGAAAATACCTTACCAACAATGCCGATACGTTTCTGGACTGGGCCAAAACCGTTGGCAAGTCGACACAAGCTCTGATGCAATCATTCATTAATGCCGTGAAAGTGGAGCAAATGAGTTATAAAAATTGTCGAGCCTTAATGAAATTGGCGGATACCTACCCTTTGTCACGAATCGAACAGGCGTGTTCAAGAGCTTTGTTTTACACGCCCACCCCCAGTATTCGAACCCTTAAAACGATTTTAAAAACCGGCCAGGATCAGATTCAACCGGAAAGTGCAACGGACAGACCTTCTTCAAAGAACACCCATGCGTTTATTCGGGGGATTGACTATTTCAAAGGTGATGCGAATGATTAATCAACCGACCATGACAAAGCTGAGAGAGATGCGCCTGAAAGTCATGGCAGATGCCTTTGAAAATCAGCTGTCTGACAAGTCTTATGATCACTTGTCCTTCGAAGAACGCCTGGGGATGTTGGTGGACTGTGAATGGTCGCAAAGACGGAGTAATAAGCTTCAACGGTTGATTCAACAGGCCAATTTCAGATATCCAAATGCCTGTGTTGAGGCGATTGAATATCATCCCGACAGAAGACTCAACAAGTCTCAGATTCTCAGTTTAGCCACGTGTTCTTTTGTGCGCGATGGCCATCATGTGATTTTGAAAGGGGCCACAGGTTGTGGAAAAAGCTTCCTGGCTTGTGCTCTGGGGATTGCTGCCTGCCGACAATTCATGAGGGTGAAATATATCCAACTGTCTGAATTGTTGGATGAGGTGGCCATTGCGAAAGGAGAAGGCACGTTAGAGAAGTTTAAGAAACGCTATTTGAAGATTGATCTTTTGATTATTGACGAATGGTTGCTTTTACCCTTGTCGGTTTCTCAGACGATACTGCTGTTTGATGTGATTGAAACAAGAACCAAACGGGGAGCGATGATCTTTTGTACCCAGTATGATACGGTGGGCTGGTATCAGCGGCTGGCAAAATGCGATGATTCCGCTTTAACCGAGGCGATTATTGATCGTATTCAACACAATAATCATGAAATTCACATCCATGGCGATATTTCCATGCGTGAGCGTCATGGCTTGAAGAGCTCTCTCAACGGTCATAAAAAATAACCATTCACCATCTTTCCGGCGTTACATCCGGGAAGATGGTTGTTTTGTTTTTAAAACCCTTATTTCAATAAATGGCTGTTTTTTCAATGGGATGGTTCCCTTTCCGAGATTGGTGGTAACTTTTCTCCGTGAAGGTGGTTTCCTTTTTCCGTGCACGTGGCCTTTTTGGTTCGAAATATTCAGTTTCCAACATTTCTGCTTCCAAGGGTAGTAATGTCTTTTCCACAGAGAGTTTTCGTGAAAATATAACTAAACGGAATAGCTCCTAAAAAATAGGATAGTAAAAGGCTCTCTAACATTTTAAGTTCCCTTGGGGTTTATCCATTTGTTTAAATCATGATGCCACTTCATGGGGATGCTCCATTCGGATACTAATCAGTATAATCAACAATCCCCTTACAAAATTGGTAAAGATCGATATTGGGATCTTC
>CAZRYM010000194.1:0-3476 GCA_964604305.1 uncultured Thermotogaceae bacterium
TGTGAAATTCTCTTAAATCAAAAGCTTCCACATATTTTTCTTTCATCATGTCTCTAAGCTCCATGATTTTGGTATAACCCACATAATAAGCACAAGCTTGTCCTGGCCAGGTGATATAGCGGTTGACATCGGATTCAATCAGTCCTCGATCAAATCCGTCTTCCAACATATAATCAACGGTTTGTGATCGTGTCCACCTCATATAATTAATGCCTGTATCGGCAACGATTCGCTTAGCCCGTAACAGCAAGTTTTGAAGGTAGTCCAGTTCTCGTTTCAGCTTTTCTTCTTCCATGGTTTCAAAGGCCAATCTTTCAGCGTATAACGCCCATCCTTCGATGTATGCGGTGAAAAAGCACATGTGACGGATCATGGGCATGTTCTCCATTCGCAGGTTGTAAGTTCGTTCCAAATGATGTCCCGGAACCACCTCATGGAAATAAAGACTGTTTTCTTCTTTGTCCCCAGTAGTGGAAAAGAATTTCCCTTTGGTTTTCCCGTCGATACGCGGGGGAGAATACATATTGGCGTAAAATCGTTCAATTTCCGGTAAATATTCCGGTTGAAACGTTGGATAAAACAAATCATCCATATGTTCCATGATACTTTCATCCGTTCTGATCACGGTGTTTGTTCCCAGCTGCGCGCGCAATTCGGCCATTCTGTTTCTGATCTTTTCCACTTCACCTTTTCCAAATTCATGGAGTTCCTGTGGATCCAGGTCAAGGGTGGTATTTGTTTTCAAAGCGTAGCGATAATAATCTTCCCCGTCAGGATAAGACCAAACACCGCTTTCTTGATTGGGCAGTGATAATGCATCCTGTAATGTTGTATGAAGCTTTTTCATTGAGGGGACAAAATACACATTCATAGCCTCAAGGGCTTCATCCAATAGTTGTTCTTTCTCTTGTATGGAAATATGGAGCTGTTTAACCTGTTTTTGAAATCTCATATACGTTTTTGAAAAACTGGCAGGGGTTTTCAAATCGTACAGAGTATTCATCGCAGCATAAATAGACGCTGTATTCATAAGCATCCCCCTGTCGATGCTTTCATGAAAAATCTCAACGACTTGATCGGTCTTTTTTTGAACATAAGCCATCCTTGAGATGAAGTCTCGTGCGTCTTTAACCGTTTCAATGACAATCTGATTCAAGAAGATATCGTACATCTCCCCTTCAAAACCTATCAACGGAGCCAAAATGGCTTCATGATACCTGTATTTCTCACCTTCCTCCTTGTTTTCAAGGAACCATTGTATAGTTTTCAGATTGTATTTGGTTTGAGCATCATACGCTTCGAAATCAAACGTGTTGATCTTTTCCAACGCGGCAGTTAACATCGCATAATATGTTTCATGAGCTGCTTCTGAGAGATCTTTCATCTTATCCTGATAATGAGGCACCCCAAATGCCGTCATATCCCCATAGCCATCGAGTTCTCCCCCTGAAAGCGTGGCATATTCGATGAATAATTGTTCAAAATAGGCAGCTGGCGTTTCGGTTAGTTCAAAAGAAAAAGAGAGTTTTTCGTTACCGGTTGCAAAAAGTATTGCTGTAGAGAAAAGGACTAAAAGTAAGAACGTTATCCATTTCATGGTGTGTCCTCCTTTTGGTATTCCCTTGAATTTGTTTAAAAAATGAAAATAATAAAAAGAATGTTTTATTATACAGGATTCCTTAAATATTCGACCCTCTCGAACAAATAAAGAAAAGTATTCCCGTCACGATAACAACCAAAAACATCCCGTATGGAGAAATGAGATATCGGAAATTTTCTCTCAAAGGCCGATGTATAAAGCAGATCGTGAGTAAAATCAAATGAAGAATGATGGTGTTGTCCCAATGATAAAGGCACTCGATATTCTTGCAATTAAGCGGAGGTGTTTGGTATTTTCCATATAAACTTCCCTTTCATAATTGTTGAAAGAGTGACTTATTTTCATGAAGCTGAATGTCTTTCTGCTTATTATGACGCAGTACTTGCTGCCACTGTTGTTGAAGCACTAACAGCCGCTATCAGTGCCACAATCTGTGCCGCTATAATTGATTGTATTGAAATCTGAAGCGTTGTTGACAGCATACTATTTTGGATTTGGTTGATCGATTCTCCAGCAATAAGGGCAGAAGCAATCAAAACATTCATCCCTTTTCCCAACCATTTGTAACCCTTTTGGCTTTTTAAACACTGGGCGACTTCAATCAAATCTTCCGTATTATCTTCGGGAAGAAGACTCATCAAAGCGATAGCCGGATAATAAGTGGAATTGATTTTCAATTTGTTTTCTTTCAGTTTGTGATAAATATCCACACAGATTTTTGTTAGATTTTCCGTTTCCATATCGCTTAATGTAAGAATATGGGACATCATTTGGAGTCCGTTAGATTTTGAAAACCCGGCTTCCGCAAGTGCTTTGTAATTTTTTTCAATCTCTTCCGGGTTACCATTACTATTTGCCAATATGATTGCCAGGGCATAATCATCTCCCCCGGTTAAAAAGGGATGATTCCTTTTCATTTCTTTGTATAAATCATGTGCCTTTTTCAAAAAAGTTTCGGTATCCGTTCCATCATAAACCTTATCCAAGGCATACAAAGCAGCAGGTAGATAATTATTGTTTTTAAAACCACTTTTTTTTGCAACTTCAACATTCGCCATCATGGTTTTCAATCTGGATAAAGCCATGTCATTTTCTGAAACAACCAATCCGCAAATGGCAAATAAGTTGGTTCCCCTGAAAGATGAAAATAACCCCGTGTTTTCTTTGATAAATTGTTGTGCTTCTTTCAACCGGTCTGGGGTTACCGACCTGTTATTAAGCACATAATTTAAAGCAACCAAATGAAGATTTAAATCATGCTCCCATTTGAAGGCTTTCTTTAGCGTTTGATGATGACTGATTAGCGTGTTAATTTTACTTTCATAAATTGTTTTCATTTCTTTCCTCCTCATTTGTTTTCTCGAAAAGCCGAAGTGAAGAACACCCCCTCTGATGTTTTCTTATTGTTTCTGTCGATTAATCACCTTTATCCCTTCGGTATACGCCAGCTTTGAAAGTTCAGTTCTGTTAATATAGTATTGCACTATATTGGGATTGACTTTTGAATATTCCCTTAAAGCCCAGCCGATGGCCTTTTGGATGAAAAACTCATCAATGTTTTTCACCTGTTCAATGATGCCCAAAAGACAATCGATATCTGTCTTTTCCTTGTATCCTAGTTGAAATAATAAGCACGTTCTCTGAAGCCAGATGTTTTGTGAGGACAACCACTTTTCCAACAATCCGTTTCTTTCTTGAGGGAATCTTTTCATATAGTCCCCGACCAGTTTTTTTGCAATGATATCAATCGTATCCCACCATGATTTGTTTTGAATCATCAATTCATAAATACCGATGAACTCTTTGGGAATTTCTTTTACATATTTCATAGCCAATTCTTGCCCAAAATATTGAAATTCCCTTCCTTCCAATATCC
>CAZRYM010000195.1:0-3469 GCA_964604305.1 uncultured Thermotogaceae bacterium
AAAGACGTGAGATTGTTTTTAATCTTTTGCCCGAGGGGACAGGGACGCTGATACACGGGATTTACGAGGCAAATCCCTTAATCATCGTACCTGTCCCCTCTACCTCTTGAAAGACGTGAGATTATAGCATGGAATGCTTTATATTGTAGGGGAGCACCTGCGTGTGCTCCCCTACCAATTGAAAACTATTTTGGTGTATAATAACAAAAAGAATATTAAAATTAAATGGTGGTGAGTGTATCAGATGAACGAAAACCTTTCTTATTTTATCCGGCCGGAGTTGATTGACCCGCAGTATATTATTGAGTTTTTCTCTAAAAATCCCAATATACGGTTTGTTTCTTTATTTGGAATTGACATTGTGGGGCATGATACGGATGAAAAGATTCCAAAGCGGGTATTTTTGAACAAATTGGAGGAGGTTTTTTTGGATAAGCCGTTTCTCCAAACGGACGGCTCTTCCATCGCCCTTTCTTCTTTGGCGAAGTTGAATGACTGTAAAGTGGATATGGTGGCAGATCGGCATTCCACCTGGTATGTGGATTACAATTTTGAGAATATCGACAGTCAGACAAACCTCCCTGTGGGAACTTTGAGGATTCCGGCTTATTTGTATCATAATGGAAATGCCATCGGTTCAAGGGCTTTGATGAAAAAAGGGGAGAAGTTTTTTAAAGAACATCTCATGCAATATATCATTCAAACGGGTTTTCTTGAAAAAAGGCATATTGAGGAAAAGATAGCCGATATCAACATCAACATTGGAACGGAATTGGAATTCTGGGTGAAAACGCCCACTAAGGATGCCGAGATCAGTCGGTTACAGACCGCACAGTCCATGCAGGAGAATTATTGGCAGCGAACCAAGGGTAGAGTGCGAACGGCTTTAGAGGAATCACTTTGCCTGTTGGAGCTTTATGGGCTGGAACCGGAGATGGGTCATAAAGAGGTGGGTGGTGTTAAAGCTTCGATAGGTAAAACCGGTGATTTAAGTTATGTGATGGAGCAGATAGAGGTGGATTGGAAATATTCCACCAATACACTTGAAGCTGCAGATAAAGAGTTATTGGCTCGAATCACAATCAAGGAAACGTTCAGGAGAAACGGGCTGGAAGTATCCTTCCAGGCAAAACCCATCGACAATGTGGCCGGCAACGGTGAGCATATTCATATCGGGGTTTGTCTGAAAACGGATAATGGAAAGGTTTATAATCTTTTGTCTCCCTTTGAAAAAGACAGTTATCTCAATGTCTTTGGATATGGGGCTTTAATGGGGATCTTGAACCATTATGATGTCCTTTCCGCTTTCGTTTCTCCTTCCCATGATGCCTTAAACCGTCTGAAACCGGATTTTGAGGCACCGGTTTCTTCCGTGTGCTCGCTTGGGGTCTCGCCTGAAATGCCTTCAAGAAATCGAACGGTTTTAATTGGTTTGATCAGTGACCTTGAAAATGAGATGGCACGGCGTTTTGAATTTCGCGCGGCCAATCCCCATACGAATTTATATATTACATTGCCGGCTATGCTTATGTGCATGCTGGACGGAATTACCTATGCGGTAGAATCTGAAAAAAGCGAGCAGGAACTTCTTGAAGAATTATCTAAACAGCCGGGAGAATGTATGGGCTACCTGCAAGAGCAATACGCCTTCAGAAGTGAGAAAAACATCTTTACCGATTATACAGATGAAGAACGGGAAATGCTTTTTGGGAAATCTCCAATGACTGTTTATGATGTGGTTACTGCCTTGCGTGAAGCCAATGGGGAGAACCATTATTTGAAAAAGGTATTTAACGAACAGTTTGTTGATTCTTATTGTGATTATATGCTGGACAGGTGGAAAAAAGAGTTATGCAATCGAATAATTCCCATTCAAATTAAAGAAATTCGAGATAATCTGTATCGTTCTATTACTGATGAGGATAATATAAGGGGAAAGCAAGTCATTGAAAAGTTGGGAGTTTATATCATTAGGGATAAAGATGGTAAGAAAAGCTTGCGTTCGAGGATAAAAGAAGCGGCTAAAAATAACGATTATGAACTGCTTTCAAAGCTTTTTCAGAAATTTGTCAAAGCGCATGAAGAGTTGAAAGCGCTTTGTAAAGAATATCAGGATAATTTAGTTTATTGAATAAACTAATTTGAAAAATGGCCAAAAAAGTTGTATAATACTATAAGGACCATATCTTTAAAAGGGAGGTAACAAAATGAAGAAACTGATTGTTTCTCTAATGGTAGTGTTGTTGTTTACCGTAGGTGCTTTTGCGGCAAACCAGTTGGAAATCTTTAGCTGGTGGACAGGTGGCGGTGAAGAAGCAGGTCTTCTGGCATTGATTGATGAACTTACCGATCAGTATCCGGACCTTGAAGTAATCAACGCAACAGTAGCAGGTGGAGCGGGTTCCAATGCAAAGGCAGTATTAAAGACAAGAATGCTCGGTGGAAATCCTCCGGATTCTTTCCAGGTACATGCCGGAGAAGAACTGACAGATACTTACGTTGTCACCGGAAAAATGGAACCACTCACAAAGTACCTTGAAGAATGGGGCTACATGGACAAATTCCCGAAGGACATCATGGACATCTGTTCTTATGAAGGCGAAGTATATTCCATACCCGTCAATGTTCACAGGGGAAATGTTGTATTTTATAACAAAGAAATTGCAGAAGAAATTGGCATGACAGAAGAACCCAATACTTGGGAAGAATTCTTCTATTATTTGGACAAGGCAAAAGACGCAGGATACACAGGATTAAGTCTGGGTGACAAGAACAAGTGGACTGCGACACATCTTTTCGAAGATATCATGCTCAGTCAGTTTGGCGCTTACAAATACTCCAAACTTTGGAACGGCAACCAGAGCTTCAACTCCATTGCACTTGAAGGTTCTCTTCAGATCATGAAAGATTTAATTCCTTACTTCAACAAAGACCATTCATCCCTCACATGGCAGGATGCCTCCAGACTCGTCTACGAGAAAAAGGCGCTCTTCAACGTTATGGGTGACTGGGCAGAAGGTTATTTCAAAGAGATGGGATGGACACCCGGAGAAGAATTCGGTTGGTTCGCTGTTCCTGAAACGGGAAATGCCTTCATGGTTGTATCAGACACATTTGGACTTCCAAAGGGAGCTCCAAATCCTGAAAACGCTTTGAAATGGTTGAAATTTATCGGAAGCAGAAAAGCACAGGATATCTTTAACCCCATCAAGGGATCAATCCCTGCAAGAGTTGATGCGGACAAATCCAAGTACGATGTTTATCTCCAGTGGGCCATGAACGATTTCTCCAACTTGGCTCTCGCACCATCCATCGCACACGGTTCCGCAGCACCAGGCGCATTTGGTGGAGCATTAAACGATGCTATCAACGGATTCCTGGCAACAGAAAACATCGAAAATGCTAAACAGGATATCATATGGGCAGCAGAAGACGAAGGATACGATGTAGACTGATCGTGATCTTTTAA
>CAZRYM010000196.1:0-3124 GCA_964604305.1 uncultured Thermotogaceae bacterium
TACCTATCCTGAGAATTGAGATTTTTTTTACATTTATTTCCTCAAAAGGATCGGTGTGTTTTTCATCGTCAATCTTCACGCCGCCTTGTTTCGCCAATCTTTTTGCCTGACTTTTGCTCTCAACACCTGCAAGCACCAGCAGTTCAACCAGCTGAATGGCGGGTTCTTTCACTTCAAGAACGGGCATATCCGTAGGTACATCTTTCTTTTGAACGACGTGGATGAATTCCATTTCGGCGTCTTGTGCCTGCTGTTCATCGTATAAAAGCGTCACCATTTCCCGAGCTAGCTTCATCTTGTAATCCCGTGGATTGACAGAAGGGTCATTTAACTTGTGAGAGATTTCAGCGATTTCATCTTCACTGAAATCGGTAAGCAATGTGTAGTATTTCAACATCAACGTATCAGGAATGGACATAACCTTCCCGTAAACGTCCTTGGGTTCATCGGTAAATCCGATGTAGTTGTCATAGCTTTTGCTCATTTTTTGATTGCCATCCGTGCCTTCGATTAATGGCATGGTCAAAACCACTTGTGATTCAAGACCGTGATCATTTTGAATCTTCCTCCCCACAAGAAGATTAAACAATTGGTCTGTTCCACCAATCTCAACATCCGCCTTTACTGCAACAGAATCATAAGCTTGTGCCAGCGGATAAAGGAACTCGGCAACACTGATGGGTTGATTGGATTTATAACGCTTGTCGAAATCATCACGTTCCAACATTCTGGCAACGGTGTACTTGGCAGCCAGACGGATGACCTCTTCAAACCCCATCTTATCCAACCATTCTCCATTGTAGCGGATCTCGGTTTTTTCTTTGTCAAGAATGGTAAAGGCCTGTTCCTGATAGGACTTGGCGTTTTCTTTGACTTCCTCCATGGTCAGCATGGGACGTGTGGCTGATCTTCCGGAGGGATCACCTATTCTGGCTGTGAAATCTCCAATAATCAGAACAACCTGATGCCCCAAGTCCTGAAAATGCTTGAGTTTTTTCAGCACAACAGCATGACCCAGATGAAGATCAGGCCTGGAAGGATCTACACCAAGTTTGATGCGTAAAGGACGAGTCTTTTTAAGTTTTTCCTTCAGCTCGTCCTCTGAAACGATATCAAATGCGCCTTTTTTTATGAGTTCAATCTGTTTATTTATATCCATAAAAAACGATTGATTAAAGTCCCATCATGTAAGACGTAAGGAAGCTCATCACCATAAATCCAATGGCGAGATACAACGTTAACTTCCCCAGTCCGGATAACCCCTTTTCTCTTCCAAATACAGTATTCGCACCACCGGCACCGAATGCTCCACCCAGTGACGAATGTTTAGCCATGCTCATCGTAACGGACACAATGAGACCAACAGAAACGGCTGCATGTAATATGTAGACCAAAATTTTCAAAGTTTCCACAGTTTGTTCCTCCCTTTATTGATAATAACGCGGTGTATTATACATGAAAGAACGTGATAAAATCAAGGGAAAGAGGTTAAAAGAAAATGAGGTGATACCTTATAAATACACTTGGCTTAATTGTTGAATACAATCCGTTTCACAACGGGCATAAATATCATTTGGAACAATCGCTTCACTTGTCAAAGGCAACGCATGTGATGGCTGTTATGAGCGGAGATTTTGTTCAAAGGGGTACACCGGCCTTTACGGATAAATGGGTTCGAACTAAGATGGCTTTGGACTCCGGCGTTAATCTGGTCATCGAATTACCGGCTTTATTTGCCTTTCAGGATGCCGGAGGGTTTGCTTCGGGAGCGGTCCATTTGTTGGAACGGACCGGGCTTTGTGACAGTCTTGTCTTTGGAAGTGAATCCGGTGATATTGAACTGTTGAAAGAAACGGCAAAGATCTTAGTTGAAAATGAATATACACTTTCAGAAATAGAAGAAAAATACATGAAGAAAGGATTCTCCCATCCGAACGCCAGAAAATACGCTTTAAATGAACTGTTGGAACATTCCGGAAAAAGCGGGGTGTTGGATGTCCTTTCTAATTCAAACGATATCTTGGGGCTGGAATATTTGAAGGCCTTAAAAAAGACCCGGTCATCTATCCATGCAGAATGTATTCAACGCATTGGTTCTTCCTATCATAATGAAGAAATTTTTGAAAATCTTTCCAGTGCAACAGCCATTCGTAATGAATTTTTTCAAGGAAAGGTTGAAAATATCAAAAAAAATGTTCCTGAAACGGTTTGGAATATCATTAAAGACAAAGATTTCAAACGCATCACCCCAAATTTAAGTGATTTTGAAACAACACTCCTGAACAAATTCCGAGCGTTGACACGCGATCACATCAAACGCTATTATGGTTTTACCGAGGGATTGGATTTGAGGTTTTCGAACTTTTCAATGACTTCTCAAACATTGGATGAACTGTTACTTGCCGTTAAAACCAAACGATTCACCTATACCCGACTTCAACGATTGCTTTTGTATTTTCTTTTCGAGCTCACGGCTCCTGAAGTCAAAGAAGCTCAAGAATATGGCCCTCAATATATAAGAGTGTTGGGATTTGATGAAAAGGGGCAAGAATTGTTGTCTGAAATGAAAAAGACTGCATGTTTGCCGATTATCTCTACACCATCCACCTATAATAAGACCTATATTAAATATGAAAAGAAATTTGAGAAAACCGAAAAACCATACTATTCTATATATAATGTATTCAAAAAACACATTCAGTTTGATTTCAGAGCTTCGGATTATTACACCTGCCTCCAGTGGGGGTTTCTTCCGGACAGTGAGATGGATATTAAAAAGAAACCTTTGGGGGTTTGAAATGAGGTTATCGTTTTTCGTACCTTTGTAGGGGCGGACCGGTGTGTCCGCCCGGGTGCAGGTATCACGCGGGTCGTTTTTTCAATCGACCCACCCGAGCACATCGCGCATCACGCACCAGCGGGGCGTGTGGTCTGTGTGCTGCTGCCCCAGTATCCAGTGGGCATAGAGCCGCTCGACCGTCTGGTCTGCCAGTTTCATGGCAACCCAGGCGTTGACCACGCGACGCAGGTTGGTGCTGGTACTGGGCATGGCGTAGGCGACCGGTATTTTGATGATGTCCGGATAGGGGATGGCCACGGAGTAGGCCGGGTAGACCAGCGTCCA
>CAZRYM010000196.1:3134-3467 GCA_964604305.1 uncultured Thermotogaceae bacterium
CGCGCCACGGAAAAAATCACGCGGGGTGTCGACAATGGTAAAGTCTGCCAGCGGCACGTAGGTTTGCATCATGTCGATATAGTAGGGCAGGTTGGTGATGCCGACCTGCAGGCCGTCGATTGCCCGGATGCTGTCGCGGCTTTGAAATTCCTCCAGGCGATAATCGGGCACGATGAAGGCCAGGGTCGCATGCAGATAGGGGTCGGTGAATGCCGCGTCGAACAGGCGGTCGGCGGACATGCCCACACCCGACATGACGATGTCGCAAACCCCCTCGTCGAGCATCCGGGCAAAGTTTGCGCGGGGTATTTTGACTGATTTAGCTAAGAATGA
>CAZRYM010000197.1:0-3422 GCA_964604305.1 uncultured Thermotogaceae bacterium
TCCCCCTCTAAAGCCTTTACTTTGGCTTTTAAGGCATCCTTTTCCCTATCGTTGACTGTTTTTCCAATCAAGCCGTAAAACTTCTCTGAAGCCTTAGAAATGAGTTTTTGGACGTTCTTCTTTGTTTCAATGGAACGTAGTTCTTTCTGAAGCTGAAGAAGCTGGTTTTGTACGTCCTTGTGTTTGTCTAATGCACTGGATATATCGTTTGATAGTTCCTGAAGCTGTTCTTTCGCACATTCGGTCTTGTACTGCATAGCCGATAAGTGTTTGCGGTCAGAAGAAACGCCACGTTCCATGCCCAGTGTTTCAGATGCTATGGTTTGGAGTTCTGCCATGTCATCACGCGATAAACGCACACTTTTCCCATTCGGCTGCGTCCAATCGAAAACTACATGGGCATGAAGGTTAGGTGTCCATTGCTTTGCGTTCATGTATCCTTCGTCCTTGTGTATATGGATTTGAAATGCTTCGATACCGAAACGTTCTTTGCAGACCGTGGCAAACTGCTGGAGTTCCTGCATGGTGGTTTCTTGTTTGATTACTATTACTCCCTCTCGTATGGGTGCGGCTTTAGCCTGCATCTTCTGCCCAACCGTATCGAGATATCTTTGTTTCGCACTTTCCAGCCGATGGGAGATGCTATCTCCAACCCAGCTTTCATTCAAATGACTAAGTTCGGGACGAACATAGTCCAACTCTTTTTCCCTAAAGTTGTGAATCTCACTCCCCGGCTTCACTGCTTGTACATGAATACTTGTTGCTCCCATAAGTTAACATTTTTGTGACAATCGATAACAGCCGGTGACAGCCGGCTGACAGGGGGTTAAGGGGGCTTGTCCCCTTACACACGTACCCTTTAGGGTGCTAGTGTGCTATCACCATACTGCATAGGTGCGAAGTTAGTGAATGTTTTGTAAATGCACAAATAAAGGGGAAAACATTTGGATTTGCGACAATAAAGTACTACCTTTGTTGCTGACCAAACGGTAGCCGACCGATACGGGAGAGTTACCAAAATACAAGCCGCTGGAGTTAATTGACGGACATCCGACATCCCCAGCGGCTTTATTTTTGCCTATCTGCTTCGTCTAGGCATACCAGTACCTCTACTAAAAATGTACTTCAAAGATACTTATTTTCTACCGACTTGATAGTTTTTACCCCATATTCTTGGACATTTTTCCCCCATGAGGTTATCTTTGTAGGGTGAAAGAGAAACCCATAAACGGGGATAGATTGAATGCTGGGAAGCATAAACAATCGGGGTAAGGTTAGCGAACCTTGCCTTTCATCCCCCATTATAACTTTACATAGAGGAACTTTATCTATCCCCCCCCCGCCCCCAAAGGGGGAGCGACCAAACGGCAGCTTCACTCAATGGAGTGTTACTGTTCATCAAAGCCAAGTGATAACTGTCGTTTCTCTGCTTCTTCTTTCTTTTGGGCAGCTAAAGTCTTTTTCCGAACGTATGTTTTAGCAAATGTCACTCGGTCACCATTGAATACTATCAGAGGATTAATAAACCAAAGATTATCGGCTGGTCCTCGGGCTATGATTTCAGCTTTTACAAGTTCTGCAAGTCCTTTATAAACGGCTTTGTCTGTTTTGTATTTGGTATATTCTAGGCATTTTTTTCTATTGAAGATGATTAAATCATTTTTGGGTTTCATGCAGGTCATAAAGTAACCAAAAACCCGAATAGCTGCTTGTGATAGGTCAAAGAATGCAGCAAAGTTAGAAAGATACAATTTAGTGAATTGTTCTTCATCTACTTCTATTTGACGGATAAACGAAGTCTTAAACACTTCTCCAGTTTCAGTGTCGGCTAAAGCTACTACGGCTCTCTTATCGCCACCACTATTACTCTTATACTTTTTAACAACATGATTTTCAATACCTTCTATAGCTTGTTTCATAAAAGGATTTTCTTCGTTCTTTTGAAAATCGGTTAACTTAACTGCTTTTTTATTTTCCATTTTGATGTGTTTTTGGGAAATATTATTCTCCACAAAGTAAACTATTATTTTCCATAAAAACAATATTAAGGGAAATATTATTTTCCTGTTTAGTATTATATTAGGAAATCAGTATTTTCTAGATTGGAAAATGAGAATTTCCAATATGGAAAATGCCCTATATTGTGTATCAAGTACTTAACTTATTCTATTTCTTCTATTCTTAATATACCCCCAAAACAGCACAAAATCAGTCACTTAAAAATCATCGGTCGGGGAGCGCCCAGCGGCAAGGGGCGGGACCACCCGTCCCGACGAGCGCCACACCATAAACTTTTTTTAGAATAAGCACACAACCGTTTTCCGAACCCTGCAAAATTTCTTCCGAATCCGAACGACGTAACACTCCATTGAGAGAGGCTGCCGTTTGGTCGCTCCCCCTTTGGGGGCGGGGGGGGGGTTACATACCCATACCGAAACCTCTGCTTCTGGTGATTTGCTTGAGTAGGTCTTTCCCCTCTTCCATAGCTTTTGATATGTTTGGGAAATGATGCCTTAAAGCCTCCAGTTGTTCGGAATTGAACAAGTCTTTCATCTTACCAAGTTCTTTTTTCAATTCCTTGGTTTCGGTCTTTAGTTCTTGGTTCTCCGTCCTTAATCGGTTACTGGTTGTCCTTGCGTTGTCCATTTGTTGTCTATAATACTCCTTGTCATTCTCGGCTTTGAATGCCTTTGTGCCGTTTTGCTCTTTTTCAAGTATAGCCTTTCCCAGTCTATCGGATAGCTGTTCATTTTCCCCCTCTAAAGCCTTTATTTTGGCTTTTAAGGCATCTTTTTCCCTATCGTTAACCGTTTTCCCTATCAAGCCGTAAAACTTCTCTGAAGCCTTAGAAATGAGTTTTTGGACGTTTTTCTTTGTTTCAATGGAACGTAGTTCTTTCTGAAGCTGAAGAAGCTGGTTTTGCACGTCCTTGTGCTTGTCTAACGCACTGGATATATCGTTGGATAGTTCCTGAAGCTGTTCTTTCGCACATTCGGTCTTGTACTGCATAGCCGATAAGTGTTTGCGGTCAGAAGAAACGCCACGTTCCATGCCCAGTGTTTCAGATGCTATGGTTTGGAGTTCTGCCATGTCATCACGCGATAAACGCACACTTTTCCCATTCGGCTGCGTCCAATCGAAAACTACATGGGCATGAAGGTTAGGTGTCCATTGCTTTGCGTTCATGTATCCTTCGTCCTTGTGTATATGGATTTGAAACGCTTCAATACCGAAACGTTCCTTGCAGACCGCAGCGAATTGCTGGAGTTCCTGCATGGTGGTTTCTTGCTTGATTACTATTACCCCCTCCCGTATGGGTGCTGCTTTAGTCTGCATCTTCTGCCCAACCGTATCGAAATATCTCTGTTTCGCACTCTCCAGCCGATGGGAGATGCTATCTCCAACCCAGCTTTCATTCAAAT
>CAZRYM010000198.1:0-3416 GCA_964604305.1 uncultured Thermotogaceae bacterium
CGAAACCAGAAAACGGAAAAAGATCTTTTCAGGTGATGTCGTAGAATTTGGAGAAAAGAAAATACTTGTACAAGTCAAATGAGAACATGAGTTAGGTGGTTTGGCAGCGGGTTTTTCGTATAACAATGACATCATCGTGCCAAGGTAAATCCGAAACCTTGGGATTTTACGAACCAGGACGGCATTCATTCAGAATGGGAGATGAATTGCAGTATGATCTGATAATGAAAAAGTTGTTAAAAATGATTCAGAATGTTCTTGAAACTGTTTTTTGGGAGAAAGAAATTGTGGAAAAACTTGATGGCAAAACCCACAAACCCCGCGGTTAGGGAGGAAGAGGTTTGTAAGTTACTAAAAATAGGGTAAAAGCATAGAGAAACCGAAACCATGATCAACCCTTACTAAAAGGAGGTTTCCCTATGCTTGAAAAACAGATTAAGGGTTTTCTTCAGTATTGTAAAGTCAGCGGATTTAGACCGCGTTCCCTTCAAACCTTATCAATAAGGCTCAATGATTTCAGTAAGTTTCTGGCGACCCACAGGCTTTCACGGATTCGATCCATTAAATACTCCCACCTGAGCGCATTTGTCGCAGATTTTCACAACCCCTCCGTCCATGTCAAAAAGTCAAGGATTTGGTCCCTGCGACAGTTCTTTCATTATTTGAAGCTCACTGGCCGTATAAAGGAAAATATCGCCACCGACTTGCCCTACCCGAAAATTGAAAAGACCGTCCCCAACTTCCTTACCGTCAAAGAGTACAATCGTATCCTTCATCACTTTACCGATCGTGTCACTGGCCCATTCGGGCTGAGAAACCTCATTATTATCCTGATGCTGGGATTAATCGGGATTCGCACGGGTGCTCTCATTGCCTTGAATATCCAGGATCTCGACCTGGTCTCCGGCCTTGTATGGCTCAAGGAAAAGGGACTGAAAAAAAGGATAATGGTTTTACCCGAAATCCTCTGTATCCTCTTATACAAATACCTTGAACAAATGAAGCGAGCCCGGGGGCCATTGTTTTTGTCAAAACGGGAAAAGCGAATCTCCCCCAGAACGCTTCAGGATATATTTCGATCCGCAGCCGACAACCTCTCCATCCATAAACACCTCCACGCCCATCTCTTCAGGCATACCGCTGCAACACAACTCAATCGCGTAGCTGGCACCACCATCACTCAGCATGTACTCGGACATTCTCAAAGGAAAAATACATATCAATATGCCCATCTCAACCCCGATCATTATGCCGGGTACATGAAAAGACACTCCTTTATGAACATCTAATCGATGAAAGGTGAAAGCCCTATGATCGCTCTAATCGATGCCTATAGAAAAGAGTTGTCCGATATCGCCGAGTTTTCCGTTCACACGGTGGAAACCTATATCTCCGGTGTGATCCGCTATATCGACTATGCAAAGAACACTCTTAAAATCAACCCCGTCTTCAGCAAAGGCGCTCACATCCTTCAATGGATGGAAGAGATCCGGAAGACCGGGATCAGCAACAGCCGCATGCAACACCATCATTCAGCTCTTAAAACCTTTTTTGCATTACTGGTAAAACACAAACTTATCAAAAAAAATCCGGCAGACGCCTTACCTCAGATTCGAAAGGCCTATTCAGATCGAAACCAACCCATCACTACAAAGACAGCCTATCGCCTTTTACGTTCCATTGAGCAATCTGATTGGTACGGCAAGAGAAACTACCTCATTATCTCCCTGTTATGGGCCTTGGGTCTAAGGGTCAGCGAACTCACCTCTTTGAGAGTAAAAAGTTTTGAACCGGATCATGACCCCGCTAACAAAATCGGGTTATTGCGGGTCCGGGGGAAGAATAGGAGACAGCGAGCGCTCTTTATTGTCGATAAGCTCTATGACGCCCTGACCGAGTACCTCGCCCACCCTCAGTCTCCAATAAAAAAGAATGCCCCTCTGTTTCCTGTTCAAGCTGGAACCCACATCTCCAACGATCGTGTGCTGAAGATTATTAAGGAATACGCTCAAACGGCTCGCATCAAGGCGCGCATCACGCCGCATGTCCTAAGACATTCCTTTGCCACCGAAATGTACCATCAAGGGGTTCCCCTGGAAGCCATTCAGGCCATGATGGGCCACAGTAAAAAAGCGGAAACGGCTATCTACATCCATATTTCCGATCAACTGAAAAAAACAGCATTGGAACAAATCACCTTACAAGGGGGCACACCATGGCTGTAAGGGCTGCCAGGTTTTTTCAGTATACAGAAGATTTCCTCGACTATCGCGCGTCCATTTACGCCGCCAGTGAGCAAACCCTTAAAAGCAATCGCATCGATTTAACCCTTTTCAAGCGCTTTATTGATAATGAAAATTGTAAGACCATTGATGGCCCCGCGGTCATGGCCTTCCAGTATCACCTAAAAAAAGTCCGAAAAAATATCGGCGGATCCATTAATCGTAAGATTTTCACCCTTAGGAGTTATTCCCATTTCCTGCGGCTTATGGATGTCCCTCAATCTGAGTATTTGCCCTTTTATGACGTACTCAAAATCAGGCAGGGCTATAGAAACCGCCCTAATGCCCTCACTGTTTTTCAGGTCAAATCCTTGCTCGAAACCATTGATCGGAGCACCATCCTCGGTATCCGAGACTACGCCGTTTATGCTCTGATGTATCAGACAGGCCTCAGGGTTGGAGAAGTTTATTCACTTAACCTCGACAGCCTCGACCTTGCAAAACACCAGGTAACCGTTATCGGTAAAGGCAATAAGATGAGGCAGCTTCATTTCACCGATGAAATGGTTCAGATCTTATCCGAATACCTGGCGGTCCGTCGTTTCTTCAAAAACAGTGAAAAGTCCTACGCATTGTTCCTTTCAAAAAAAGGAAACCGGCTCGCTATACGAACCATGGAAGACAACATGAAAAAACTTCTCCTAAAATCCGAACTCAACACGCATTTTAATGTAACTTGTCATACTCTGAGGCATTCTTTTGCTTCTCATTTAAATGATAATGATGTGGACATCCTTGTGATTCAAAGTCTTCTCGGACATTCATCACCTAAAAGCACCGAGCCATATATCCATCCCTCATTGATCAAAATAAAAGAAGCGATGGAAAAACTTCCAAGCGTTATATATTTTACTAACCTTATTCAAAAGGGCGACTTAAAAGTAACTTTTCAAAGTAGTCGGATCAAAATAGAATAGAAATATTGCAGCACCTTATAGTCCTATTCGCAACCATCTTGCAAGTGGAAAGGGACAAATATTTTCTTCAGCTATGAATCGTGATCTTTTTCATTATCTTGTTGACTAAATGACACCACTTTGATTTTATAGGTATATTTATAGAGGTTTCTTCGTGTTTTCCCCTATAACCAACCTTCCTAATTGCGCCTAACTTTATATGTCACTGCGGGGTTCG
>CAZRYM010000199.1:0-3363 GCA_964604305.1 uncultured Thermotogaceae bacterium
CGCATTCTCATGCAGGCAAAAAGCGATCAGTTCAAAGAATACATCTTTCAATAAGTAGTTAGAATATATCATAAAGCCAAGAAATTGAAAAAATGGACGAAGCGCAACATAATTGGACTATTTGTCAGTGGGATCCGCATTATGCGAAAAACCAGAGCTCGGAGAAACTGCTGAAACTCGCAAAAAAGGTTAATATGAGCTAAAATTGAGAAGAAAAAGATAAGTGAGGAGCAACAAAATCCTTTCAGGACGATGTCATCTGGCATGAAAAAGAAATTCAGAGAATCACCAAAAAACGGTTTCAAAACCTATGAGCCGGATAATATTCTAAAACATGGCTATTTCAGGATTTTCAGCGATATATTTTCAGATATTTTTAAAAACCACTGGTTGACCTTTCAGCTCTTCAAAAGGGACTTTTTGGCGATTTACAAACAGTCCCTGATCGGAGTTGTCTGGGCAGTGATTGTACCGCTTATAAGTGTGGGCACCTTTGTCATTCTAAATAGTTCCGGCGTCTTCTCCATTGGTGATCTTAGTATTCCTTATATTGTCTTCGCTGTTCTCGGAATGGCCCTTTGGCAGGTGTTCGCCACAGGAATAATTGCCAGTTCCCATTCGCTTGTTAAAGCCGGCAATATGATCATGAAGATCAATTTTTCCAAAAAATCACTGGTAATTGCCTCTCTGGGGCAATCCCTGATATCTTTTATTATACAGTTTGTATTGGTCATTGCTCTTTTCGTTTATTATGGCTTGATGCCAACAGCATGGGTTTTCGCTCTGCCTCTGTTTGTTATACCCATTCTTTTGATTACCCTTGGGCTTGGATTCATTCTTTCGATTTTAAACGGAATCATGCGCGATATCGGGAATATTATTTCAATACTAATGACATTCTTGATGTTTCTGACCCCGGTTCTGTATGTCAAACCCAGTTCCGGTATTCTTGCTGTTATCTCGGATTACAATCCACTCCACTACCTGGTGTCTTTGCCAAGAGATTTGATCCTGGGAGGAGAATCAGTCCTTATTAGAGGCTATTTAGTTTCCTGCGCTCTTTCAGCGATGGTTTTTCTAATTTGCATTTTTATTTTTCATTTGACTGAAACCAGGGTTACAGAAAGAGTATAAGGATGCCAGATACAACAATTGCAATGAAAAATGTTTCAAAAAAATTCTGTAAATCACTAAAATCATCAATGTTGTACGGGATTGCGGATATTTCCCGAAATCTTGTGGGCAGGTCAGCAAACTCCCATAAATTGCGCAAAAAAGAATTCTGGGCTGTGGATAATGTTTCATTCAAACTCAAGAAAGGAGAAACTCTTGGGATTATCGGTCCCAATGGATCGGGGAAAAGCACTCTTCTTAAAATGCTGAATGGAATTTTCTGGCCGGACAAAGGAATAGTTTCGGTTAAAGGCCGGGTGGGCGCACTTATTGAGGTAGGGGCTGGGTTTCATCCCATGCTTTCCGGACGTGAAAACATCTATATCAACGGTGCCATCATGGGCATGTCAAAGAATGAAATCCAGTGTAAATTCGATGATATTGTAAATTTCGCAGATATCGGAGATTTCCTGGACACTCCTGTAAAAAATTACTCTTCTGGCATGTTCGTGCGCTTAGGCTTTGCTGTGGCAGTTCACTGTGACCCAGATATTCTTCTGATTGACGAGATCCTTGCTGTAGGGGATTTCGGTTTTCAAAACAAATGCTTTAACCGCATTGGAGAACTAAAAAAACGAGGAACCACCACCATCCTGGTGTCACATAACATGCACACTGTATCAACTTTTTCAGAACAGGTGCTACTACTTAATAAAGGGAAAGCCCGAGCATTTAATCAAGTGTCAGAAGGAATTGGTGCATATTCAAACCTTTTCTCAACTACTCATAACCAGCATATAGAACAGATATGCAGTGGAAGTGAAGAGATTGACTTTTTTTGTGTCAATATCAAAAGCCGAAAATTGTTCCCTGGAGAGTCCTTTGAGATTTCTTTAAAATACAAGGCAATTAGAGATTTCCCTGACATTGACATTGATACTGCCATCTACAGTGGCTCCGATCCAGGGCTCTACTTTCAGGCAACAAACCGGTCTTTTCAAAAAAGAATCAATTTAAAAAAGGGGAAGAACGGTTTGGATATTGCTATCCATGAGATTCCAATAAACAGCAATCCCGCAAAAATCATAGTTTCTATATGGTCAAAAGGTAGAAACAACCTTTTGTTTTGGTGGCGAATTCCCGTGGAGTTTTCAGGTGTTCCTTTGGCAACGGGGAAAAATTTCCTGAAGGTTTCGTATCAGAATATGGGTGACTGAGGAATTCGTGAAGACCAGCCAGCCAGGAAACCCAGGCATATGACAGATATTACAGTTTTGATGGCAGTTTTTAATGGTGCTGCGTTTCTGGATCTGGCTGTTCAGTCTGTGCTTGATCAGACGCACTATGATTTCGAATTTCTTATTGTTGATGACGGATCAACTGACTGTACAGCGAATACTATACAGAAATACGCAGGCCGGGATAACCGTATTCGCATTGTCAAAAATCTGGTCAATATGGGGCTGACCCGGTCTCTGAACCTGGGTCTGAGAAAAGCAGAAGGAAAATATATTGTGCGCATGGATGCGGATGACCTGGCTTTGCCTGAAAGGCTGCAGGTGCAGTATGACTTCTTACAGGCTCATCCTGAAGTGGGACTGGTGAGCAGTTGTTTTGATATTATTGACCAGCAAGGGGTACGGATTAAAACAGAATGTTATGGCTTTACTCCGGAGGATCTGTTTTACCGCATGCATTTTTCAAATCCCATTGCCCACTCATCCGTGATGTTTCGTCGTGATTTAGTAGTAGAAATGGGGGGGTATGACGAGGCCTGCCAGGTAGCACAGGATTACGAACTGTGGAGCAGGTTAATTAAAAAAACGCAGTTTTTTCTGATTCCCCGGGTGCTGACCTGCTGGCGAAGATCTCAGGGAAGTATCACCGATACTATGGCAAAAGAGCAGCGGGCTGTGGTGGAACGGGGGTTTTTTTCCAGGTTGCGGGAATTAACTGGAAAAACTCCAGAACCGTTTGTAGCCAAAGCTCTGATTTTGCCCGGGCGTTGTGATTTTGGATATACACAATTCCTGGATATCTGCCAGTGGCTGGAAACAATCCATAAACAGATGATGACCAAAAACCGCAGTTTAGTTGAACAGACGGGGCTGAAAAAGAAACGGTTACGAAAAATCATGACCCACCGCTTTGATGAATATCTTTTCAGTTATTTCCGCTATGAATCCGAAAACCGGTGGCATGATTTTTTTCACCTGAAAGTAAAATGGAAGAAGCGCTTTTTGCAAGTGT
>CAZRYM010000200.1:0-3353 GCA_964604305.1 uncultured Thermotogaceae bacterium
TTTGGGTTTTTATAGATTTATAGATTAAGAGAGGGCTGAGATGGATTGTACAAAGATTAGGGAAGAGATTGCTTTAAAGGTTTGTGCTATCGGTGATAGTATGTTTAAGGGTGGTTTAGCTGTAATTGAAAGTTCGATCGATAAGGAAGATATGGAAGAGCTTTGTTTGTTGCTGAATGAATATGATAAGATTTATTCTATTGATGTTTCTAAAGCTGAGAGTGTTATTCTTAGAGAGCTGAGATCTGTTAGAGGGGATGAAGAGCTTTATAGGATTTTTTATAAAGAGTATGGGAACAAGTTTCCTTTGTTCTTTGGATTAACTGTATTGGGTCAACTTGAGGTGTAGGGTGTGGGTGGTGCTGTCTTAACGCTCCCCTACTGACTCCGCTATTCGCTGCGGTTTTTAACCTGACAATATCAGATTAAAGAACTCAACACGGTGGCGTGTGGATCTTCCGGACAGCTGACAGAAATTCACTACTGCAAAGATTTAGGCTGTTTTCTTCACTATAGTGAATATTGGTGGTTGAGATCGATCAGAGATCTTAAATAAAAGAAACCCCCTGAGATCCGTTTCCGGAAATCAGAGGGCTATCTAAATCTCATGACATGCGATTATTATTTTACAGTGTTCCCGGGGAAAGTCAAAAAGCAAAAAGCCTCCGGAAACCGTTAAGATCTCCGAAGGCTTTTATATAAAGCTCAATGCCACACAGATTTATAATATCATAAAGTTTAGTAATTGCAAGCGGTTGATTCTAAAAGGTGCAAGGTATAGGTTAGCCTTTATCTGTAAGGGTTTTCTGATTTTTTCGTGGAATATTTGTAGCATTTGTTTAATGGGATCAAAAATTTCTTGACTTCGTGAAATCATGAAATTATTATTTATTGAAACCAAGACTTTTTGATTTTTTAAAATGGAGGTTTTATGAAGATTATTTCAATTGCTAACAAAAAAGGCGGAGTAGGGAAAAGCACTATCGCTACTAATCTTGCTTGTTATTTTGCACACTCAGGATATTCAGTTGTTTTGATTGATGCAGACGAACAACGCAGCTCTATGGGTTTTCAGGAGCGACGACCAGACGATGCAGTTCAATTTCAAACAGTATCAATTATCACAAGAACAATACTCCGGGAAGCTGAAAAATTTAAGGCTGATTATGTTATTATTGACGTTCCCGCAAAAGACAGTCCTGTTTCCCGTGCCTCTGTTGCTTGTGCTGATCGTGTAATCGTTCCGATTCAACCAAGTCAATACGACATTTCAGCAACCGAAGGAACTTTTCAGCTTCTTGATGAAATTTCGGCAAGTAAACTGGATTTTAAATTTTCAGTTGTCAGAAACATGGTAATGCCAAACCCTAAGTTTATTTTAACGAAAGAGGTTGACGAAGTTCTTGAAGATTTTCAGAATGATTATGAAATGCACATTTTTGAAAGTCCGATCTGTCATAGAGTGGCATATAAGAACAGTGCGGAAAGTGGACTTTCAGTTGCGGAAATGAAAGGGGGAAAATATACAAAAGCAAGAGATGAATTTAATAACTTTTACAATGAGGTTTTAAAATGGCTGTAAAAAGAGACAAACCGAAAAAGGAAGACAAAAAGCGACTTCAAGAAATCGTGAGTTCATCACCTAATGAAATCAAGAAATCAAAAGATATGTTAGAACGGGAAGCAACGACATTGCGGTGTAATCGTCGGTTGTGGGCGGAGTTCAAGTTTTGGTGTTCAATGAACCACACTTCAAGAAGTGATGTTATCGAGGAATTTCTTATTGAGAAGATGGGAAAAAATAAAGATGATTACAGGTAGTTTGTTTTATAATAATATATCTGATAAAATCGCTTTGAGTGGGTCTAGGGTAGCTCCCGAAAATCTGGTAGAAGGACAGATCGACCCGCTTGTTAATATTCCTTTGCCGTACCTTCAAGGGAGTTGAGAAAATGACAAAAAAGAAAAAAAAATCAATTCAGACATCTATTGAGGATCTAAAAAAGAAACTTGATAAAAAAGACAATAAAGAAATCAATGAGAAAATGGATAACAATGAAATTGACCTGAAAATTTTTGATGATTCTAAAACGCCTTTTTATTCTCAAGATTATATCGAAAAAAAGGCTCTGTTTCTTCCTAACTCTTCAAAAGCAAGGTCTTTTGTCGTTGATAAAAACAAAGAACTTACAATTACAATGGGAAAAGCAGGAGGTAAAGAGGAATTTGGTGTTCTTAAGACTAGACACAAGGATGCTCTCTATTCTATTCTAGCTATTTGGGCGGTTCAGAAGTGGCCTGTCGGGATTAATGAAAACGGTGTAAGGTGCGGTATTATAAAAACGAGTAGATTCAAAATTCTTTCAAATATGTATTCTAAGACTCCATCTAAAAAAAATTATGAAACCCTTGCAGACACCCTCTATGAATTAAAAGTAATTCCAATTGAAACAACATCTATCATTGATGGTGAAAAATTTAAAGAGGTGTTTTCCATATTTTCAGGCTATACCCTGAATGAGAAAAATCATAATGAAGAGGTCGAGATTTTTCTAAACCCATTAATAACGAAGAAGTATTATAAAAAAGAAGGTCTTAAACTTCTTTTTCTAAGCATTTACAAAAACCTTTCGAGTGATATTGCTAAGATTCTATATCCAATACTGGACAGGTGTGTTTCTACCAACGGTGAATTTAAAAAGAATGTTATTGATTTATGCAAAATGTACGGTTTAACCATTTATAGAAACAGGGCTGACTATAGAACAAAATGGAAAAAAGCAATCAAAGAGCTGAATAGCATTGCCCTTTCTAATGGCAAAAACATTTCTGTTGAATTCTATGAAAATGAACAGAAGGAGCTGATTTTCTTTGCAAAATTAGCATAATATTACTATCGGTCATTGGGTGTGAACTGTCGGGTATTGGGTGCAAATCATCGGTCATTGGGTGTGATTTTTGAGTAAATCAGGTGCGAGACTGTTAGTTTTTGTTTTAGATTATATCTATACCCCCTTTTTTTTGTATCATATTTAGTTCTATTTTTTTTCAATTACTACTATCGGTCATTGGGTGTGAAACTATCGGTCATTGGGTGTGAAACTATCGGTCATTGGGTGTGAACTATCGGTCATTGGGTGTGATCACTATCGGTCATTGGGTGTGAAACTATCGGTCATTGGGTGTGAATTCCTTTTTTTTCTGCTGAATTTCCTTTGTTATTACATGACTTTGCAGATCCCTTGAAAATCCCTTAGTATTTCTTAGTATTCTTCTTAGTAAAGAAAGAGGGCGCGAGGGAGACGAGCGGAGCGAGTCGAAAATTTGGGAAAACCGCGTATTGCTACGCAATA
>CAZRYM010000201.1:0-3347 GCA_964604305.1 uncultured Thermotogaceae bacterium
TAAAAAAGCAGCTATGACTATTATGCCTAACCCTATTAAACTTCGTTTCAAAAACTTTTTCATACAATCCCTCCATATGACAAACTACAATTCATAGCTTATACCATGTAGTGTACTGCATGTCAAGGGTGGGATGCTTTTCTTGGATTCATTTCATGGTTCCACTGCAAAAAGATCATTTTCCATCAAATATCTTGAGATATCCTAAAACGTTTCAATTACGGGAGGACACATAGGTCCTCCCCTACAGCTCTTATAAAGACGTTTGCAAAGCTTTTTGTATCCCCCCGTGGGGGGTGCCAACTCTGGCGAGAGGGTTAAGCTTTTCTTGAAATCATTTCTTAATTAAAATATCGCCTTTTCCATGAGATGAAGCAGTTTTTCAGATAGTTCCTGATCTGTTGATTCCGTCACAATCCTCAACAAAGGTTCTGTGCCTGACGGCCTGAGCAGACACCAGCTGTCGTTTTCCAGGTACAACTTCATGCCGTCCAATCTGTCAATCTTATTGACTTTCATATGATTAATCATTTCATGTTCAGATGCCATAAAGTGATCCATGCTGACTTTTAGTTTTGGTGTCAGTTTGAAATCGCCTTCAGACTGATAATAACGTTTCCCGTTTAGTTGATAGATCTCATTAAGAATAACCGATAAACTTTTTCCCGTCTTTGCAAGCATTTCCATGATAAGCATGGCGGTATAAATTCCATCCTTTTCCATGATATGTCCTCTAACCGTCACGCCACCACTGCTTTCGCCTCCAAGAAGGAGATCATGAACTCTGACACTGTTTGCAATGTGTTTAAAACCTACGGGAACCTCATAACAAACCTCTCCGCATTTTTCACACAAAAGATCAATATTATGGCTGGTTGCGATGTTTCTCACAACACCGCCCTTTTGCCCCTTTATCTCATGAAGATAATAATAAACCAGCAAGATGACATCGTTTGCTGGGATGTAGTTTCCTAATTCATCCACAAGGGCGATTCTGTCTGCATCCCCATCCACTGCTATTCCCAGATCAAATTTATTTTCTTTCATAAATTGAATCAACGTAGTGAGAGAAGCCTCCGAAGGTGCAGGGGATTTACCCCCAAAGAGAGGATCCACTCTGGAATGGATTGTCACCAGATCACATCTCGCTCCTATCAAGGCCATTTGTAGTGTGCTTGTACCTGCACCGTACATGGGATCAAAACAGACTCTTGGGTTTTTTAAACGGATGGATTTGATATCTATTTGCTTTTCAATATAATCCAGATAGGCATTTCTGAAGTCCTCAAGTTTGATATAATCATTTTTTAGTGCTCTTTCAAAATTGACCCACGGGATCATGTTGACTGGTGTCTCATTTGCGATTTCCTGTATCCTCTCCGTTATTTCAACAGAAGCTGGGAGTCCCTCATGTGTTTCAAATTTGATCCCGTTGTAATCCGGTGGATTGTGTGAGGCAGTGAAGACAATCCCTCCGCCGGCATTCTTTTCAAGCACTGTAAAGGTCACCAAGGGAGTTGGTGTTGCACTCTTGCTGAGATATACTTTGATATTGTTAGCAGCAAATACCTCCGCAGCCATTTTTGAAAAATCCTCTGAAAGGAACCGGTTGTCATAGCCGATCACAATCCCCCTTTCATCCAAATTGTTCTTGATCAGATAAGTAGATATCCCTTGAATCACTTTTCTGACATTGATACTGGTAAAGCCCCTTCCTATTCTGGCTCGCCAACCTCCTGTTCCAAATCGAATGCTTCTTTCTTCCATGATGGCAAGGTTCTCAATCTCCCGTTTGGATAACAAATCTTCGACTTGATAAAAATCCTCTTTTGTATTGACCCCCAGGAATTCAGATTCATCCAGACTTTTAAAACATCCTACTTTGTAGCCCTCTCTGATAATCAGGTTGATCAATTCGGGAATATAATACTCTCCTGTAACAGGATCAGGTTTTATACGATGCATCACTTGGCGTATCGCATCCGTTTTTGCAATCAAAGGGCCCACAAAGTACTCATAAGGGGGGGGGCCTGATGGACGTCCGTGTTCCAACAGGTTACTCACTCCACCTTTCTTGCGTTTTACAAGGGCATAAGGATAGGTGCTCCATGCAACCCCGGATAAAAAGGTTACGGCGTTGCTCTGAAGTTGATGGCTATTGATCATGCCTGCTAATGAAGCCTCTCTTATGAGCACAGTATCTGAATACATGATCAACAGATCATCATCGCCTTCAATGACTTCCACAGCCCTTTTTAAAGCATCAGCTGTTCCAAGGGGTTCTTTTTGAAAGGCATATCTGAAATGTCCTTTTTCTTTTAGGGCATGTTCAAATTTTTCCTTTTCTGATTCCTTAATGACTACAATCGCTTCAAAATCCCTTTTAAATTGTCTGATCTTCTCAGTAATATGTAGAATCATGGGTTTGTCTTTCACCGGTGCCAATGCTTTTGGTTCTTGAGTCTCAAATCCCTTTCCGGCTCCTGCTGCTAATAAAATGACTTTCATGTCTGCCCCCTTCTGTTATCCTTTTATCCCGGTATGCGTCAAACCTTCTACTACAAATCTCTGCAATGCAAAATAGATGATGAGTAGGGGAAGGATGGAAAGTACAGCCCCTGTCAACAGATAATTCCATCTTGCTGAATATTGGGATTGAAATTGTGTTAGTGCCATAGTCAGCGTCATCTTTTTCTGTGAACTGATATACAGAACCGGTCTCAACAGATCATTCCAGTTGTTCATATAGGCAATAATAAAAATGGTTGATGTCTGTGTTCTGCTAAGGGGGAAGAAAATTCTAAAAAACATCTTGAACGGTCCGGCACCATCAATTGCAGCCGCATCTTCAAGGTCTCTGGGGATATTCTCAAAAAATTCTTTGTACATGAATGTGCCGAATGTACCCACGAGGAATGATGGAATAATCAACGGTGCGAAGGTATCCAGCCATCCAAGATTGAGCATAAGAAGAAATTCGGGGATAATCGTAACCTGGATCGGTATCATCATGGTGGCTAACAGTAATCCAAAGATGATATTCCTTCCTCTGAAGCGCATTCTTGCAAATGCAAATCCCGCCAGTGAACAGGTAAATATCTGTCCGAGAGAAGCAAGTGTGGCAACGATGATACTGTTCAATGTGTATTTCATAAAGTTGTAATCCCGCAAAACGGTGATGTAATTGTCAAACATCCCCTCTTTAAACAACTTATCCGGGATCATTTCAGGAGGCATCTTGAAAATGTTTTTTTCCGTACTGAATGAATTCGACACCATCCAGAGAAACGGAAAAATCGCTATGATTGCTATGATGATAAGCATTATATAGATAATCGTCTTTTTTA
>CAZRYM010000202.1:0-3333 GCA_964604305.1 uncultured Thermotogaceae bacterium
ACAGGCAAAAACACGCTATAAATCTATATTAATGAAGGTTCTGAGTTTTTCAGCAAAGCCTTCTTACGCTTTCTTTCGACGCCTTCTGGAAAGAAAATACCAGTAACCGAATAAGAAAAACGCGTAAACAACTAAACCCAAGAAAGTGTATAAATACATCATAGGGTTGCCTTCTTGCAGACCAATTGGCGGCAGGCTTAAAAGAGCCAGAAGAGGGAATCCGAAGAAAATGGCCACACCACTTCCAAAGATCAGATTTTCTGTGGCTCCGCTTTTCATCAATGGGTCCACTTCCCTCAGTAATGCCATACCGGTTGAAATCGTGCCTGTGAGATTACCGAAAAAGGCGATGGTATTAGCCAAGCGGTGTTCTTTCATGGTTTTTCTTACAATAAACGATACATAGAAGAACGTGAGAATTCCTCCGGCAAATGTGATGAAAAAGATTGGCCAGAAGGATTTCGCAATTCTTTCAAAGGTAACCGCACTGATAGAAGCGGCCACCATAAAGTCAAAGACGAATCCGGCAATTCGTTGAAGCAGGAAATTGTTCAGATACTTTTCCTTTGCAATCCCCTTTTCATGTGCTTTGTTGTAGATTCTTCTCAATACAATGGCCAGAATGGCACCGAAAACAAAGTGGAATCCCCACAGTACCATGCCAAGGCTTTCTCCAAAGGTTCCCAACTTTGCCAGGAGCAGGTTCATTCCTCCCAGTAATAAGTAGACAGCGGCATATACAATACCAACAAAGACAAATTGGATGGTCAGTCCATCCATATCTGAGAATTCAAAATCTTTCACCACAATCGATTTTTTATCTTCTACATCGATGTGTTCGTATTTTTTTCGCTTATTCTTTAAAAGGATATTTAGGATGATGATACCCCCGATGGTTGCCCATCCGAATCCCGCTGCAGCTATGGCTAGACCAATCGCGCCACCGTTTGCCATCCCCAGCTCTTGCCATTGATTTCCGATGGAAAAAGCTTGACCGGGTCCTTGACCAAATCCCAGTGGAAGAATCAGTCCCATAACCGGAAAGACATTTTTGTCCGCTAAACTCCAGAGAAAAGACATGGCAAAACCAAAAATCCCCTGAATCAAGTAGGCTGTAACGATGATAAGACCAGCATTCATTGAATTCCAGTCTTTTTTCTTTTTCTGCGGGCTTCTCAGACTGAGGCTGATGAATCCGATGGCCATTAAATGATAAATAATTCCCCCCAAAGTATCCGGGTCAAGCGGTAATATCTTTAGTAGATTCGGTCCCAGTATTAAACCGAAAAAACCAGCTATGATAGAATTTGGGATCAAGTACCTCCTGAATACAGGTATCAGCCGTTTGATCAAAACTGCCAACCCGAAGAGAATCAAAACGTAGATTACATCGTCAATTTCTTGCCAATACATCAATTCACCCCCATAGCTTTAAGAACGTTGAATAGCAGAAGCGAATCATCAGCCGTCCTTATGCGTATTAGTTTTTCTTCGTATAAGAATTCCAGTATGGTGGAAACAAACGTGTTCAATCCCCTCATTTTGTCAAACTGGAATTCATCTTCATTAAAAATCAAACGATCCTTGTCAATTACGATCGTTCCACGTTCCTTTTTTTGTCTGATTTTCCTTTCCTTGCCCCAAACCTTGATGGAAGCTTTATCGAAAACCAGCTGTTCGTCTTGGCCTTCAAGCCATGTATTGAGTTTTTCTTTTTGCTCTTTTAGAATGCTGCTGACAGTTAATTCACCGATACGCCCGTTTTCATTCACTTGGGCTGAGTAATCACAAGCCGTGCACATCACATCGTTGCCCTTCCCTTTAATGGTTCGATAATTCCCGCAGGCTGGGCAAAACCACATGACTCTTTCAATTCCCAGAGCCTTTTTGGACCCTTTATACAAATAACCTCTTTCAGCCTGCCAGTTCCAGTCTGAGACCACGAGATCATCAAGGGCTTTTGAATCAGTATGTGTCTTGATAATCAGTTCGATAGGACCTTTTCTTCTTTTTCGAGCCCATCTGGGGTTAACCAAATAGCCCCCGTTAATGGAACAGGTAACGATGGGAATGTTAACCTTGTCCAGTAGCTTCGCCGTTCCGCCATAAGGTTTCTGGCTTTCTCCAGACCATGTTGCCACTCCTTCGGGGAAAATACCCACGATTCTTCCCGCCTTCAACCATCTGAAAATGCCAATAACTGTTTTCATATCGCTGGTTGATTTCTGTTTGGGTATGCTGTCTATCCAACGCAGAACGAGGCCCACTACGGGATTTTGAAAGGCAGCGTTGTTGATAACGAATGAAACGGGTTTTCTGACGGTAGCTAGGAGGAAAAAGGGATCAATATTTTGCGTGTGATTGGCCAGTAAAAGAAAGGGCGGTTCAGGAAAGGAACCGTTCACTCGAAGATCATAACGCGTGTTGATCCAAAGCCGTATTCCTGGCAAGCCTATCTTCCATAAGATTTTTGTCCTTTTTCTCAATGCCGTCTCCCTTAAATGTCGATCGTCCTTGATGGTATATGCGTTCATTTCACTCTGATTTGTACTCCTAAGTATACCAAATACCCATTAAAAATACCAATAATTGTATTTGAGATGGATGCCAAACACCTTTTCCGCAGATAACCATCATATGATTGCACTGCAAAAACCTGTTTATGCGACTGATTATCGAAAAAGAGAGATTTCATGATTATTGCGGGAGCACACACAGGTGCTCCCCTACATCTTTATTTAAGCGGTTTGAAAGCTTTTGTAGGGGCGGACCTATGTGTCCGCCCGCAATTGAGATATTGCTTGATTTACAGAATATGTCTTCGAAAATAACCTTTTTGCAGTAGAATCATCATATGTTAAAATTGAATCAATAACATACAGGGGGAGGTTAAAAATGAACAAGATAAACATATCAGAAGCGATGACCATCAGATTACCCGATGAGTTACCGGAACCGATACAATTTAAAGAAGGAATAAGAAGGGCTCCCAGGCGTGAGTTAACTCTTAAAAAAAGGGAGATGAAACTGGCCTTAAAGAATGCCCTCCGATATATACCGGAACATCTGCATGAGAAAATCGCACCGGAATTTTTGGAAGAGTTAGAAACAATGGGCAGAATCTACGGCTATCGCTATAGACCTAAAGGAAGACTTTATGGTAAACCCATTGAGGCGTACAAGGGAAATTGTATCGAGGGAAAGGCCTGTCAGGTGATGATCGATAACAACCTGGACTTCGATATCGCCCTTTATCCCTATGAGTTGGTCACTTACGGCGAAACGGGACAGGTCTGTCAAAACTGGATGCAATACCGACTCATCATGAAATAC
>CAZRYM010000203.1:0-3331 GCA_964604305.1 uncultured Thermotogaceae bacterium
GACTCTTTTACGGATCACGAATCGCCTTGCTTATCGGGGTTTTGATTATCCTCTTTGAAGGCGCCATCGGGATCCTGTTGGGAATCTTGTCCGGATTTTTCGGTGGGGCCATCGATGTGGTGACCATGCGTATCGTTGACATATTGCGTTCATTCCCGGTTATCATCCTGGCCATGGCCATTGCGGGCATTATGGGACAGGGCTTGTTAAACGTGGTCATTGCCTTGGGAATCGTTGGATGGACCACATATGCCAGGATGGTCCGAAGTAAAATCCTGAGTATCAAAGAGACTGATTATGTGGAAGCCGCCTATTCAATCGGCGAGTCCACCTTCTCCGTCATCATGAAATACGTCATGCCCAACGCCATCCCCACCGCCATTATCATGATCTGTATCATGATGCCCACAGCCTTAATAGCCAGTGCAACGTTGAGCTTCCTTGGCGTTGGTGTACAGCCCCCAAGTCCCGACTGGGGATCCATGATCGCAGCCGGCAGGGCTTATCTGCTTAGGGCACCCTGGATATCCACATCCGCAGGACTCGCCATTATGTTCACAGTATTGGGATTCAACTTTATTGGCGACGGGCTCAGAGATGCACTTGATCCCACGACGAAGCGAAATTAAAGGGGTGCTGATGAGATGAAAAATCTAATCGAGATAGACAAACTGAAATTATCCTTTGACACAGAAGAGGGAAAGGTTGAAGCCCTGGACGGCATCAGCTTCAATATACAAGAGGGAACCTTTCACGGACTGATCGGTGAAACGGGATGCGGTAAAAGCATCACGGGGATGTCCATTATGGGCCTGTTGGATAACAACGCCCTTATCGAGGGCGGACAAATCCGATATAAGGGTAGAGATCTGCTGAAACTCTCCGAAAAACAGTTTCAAAATGAGATTAGGGGAAACGAAATCGCCATGATCTTTCAGGATCCTTCATCCTCTCTGAATCCTGTTTTCACTGTTGAGAATCAAATCAAAGAGGTCGTCTGTATGTACTCAAAAGCTGCAAAACCCCAATACAAAGAAATTGTGGTGCAACAGTTGAAAAACGTAAAGCTTCCGGATGCGGAGCAACTTCTATATAAATATCCCCATCAGCTTTCCGGCGGGATGAAACAACGCGTCATGATTGCCATGATGTTGGCGTGCAATCCCTCACTCCTGATAGCGGACGAACCCACCACCGCCTTGGATGTTTCCATCCAGGCTCAGTTTTTAAAGGTCATTCGGGAGTTGAAAGAGGAATTCAACATGACGGTGCTTTACATCACCCACAACCTGGCCGTTGTCAGTGAAATCTGTGACCGTGTATCGGTCATGTATGCCGGAAGAATTGTGGAAACGGCTACGGTCCAAGATCTGTTTAAAGACCCTCAACATCCATATACTTACAAACTGATTCATTCCGTTCTGGGTGTAGAGAATACGTTAGACGAACTGGAAGAGATTCCCGGCTCCGTTCCCAAGCTGATCAATCCGCCCAGAGGGTGTCGCTTCCATCCCAGATGTGAAGAGCGCATCGATATTTGTGATAAACAGGTCCCAGAAATCAAAGAGATCAAACCCGGACACACCGTCGCGTGTCACAGAAGGTGATTGACTATGAGTGAAAAGATAATCCAAGTTAAACGCTTGAAAAAATACTTTGAAAGCCCCAAAGGAGATGTGAGGGCAGTTGATGATGTCTCCTTTGACATCTATCGTGGAGAAACCTTTGGACTGGTGGGAGAATCCGGTTGTGGAAAGTCAACCCTAATCCGAACCATACTCAGATTGTTAACCCCTTCCTCCGGAGAAATCTGGTTTAAAGGGGAGAACATCGCTGAATGGCCCCATAAACAAGTGAAGCCCTTGCACAAACAGATGAGCTTGGTGTTCCAAAATCCTCATTCTTCCTTGAATCCCAGGATGACTGTTTTCGATACACTATCAAGGCCATTTAAAATCCACAAGCTTACAAACAATAAAGAAGAAACCACCATCCAAATCGTCAAACTCCTTCAAACCATGGGCCTTCAAGCGGAGCATATGATCCGATTTCCACATGAGTTAAGTGGCGGCCAAAAACAGAGAATCGCTGTTGCCAGGGCACTGGCCGTTGAGCCGGACATCATCTTCCTGGACGAACCCACTTCCGCATTGGATGTATCGGTACAAACCAAGATTTTGAAGTTGCTTGAAAAAGTTAAAAAAGAAAGACAACTTACCTACTTTTACATCTCCCATGACATCAACCTGATCCGAGTCGTTTCAGACAGAATCGGGGTCATGTACCTGGGGAAAATCGTGGAACTGGGAGAAGCTTCCGACGTATTTAAAGAGGCCAGACATCCTTATACCATCGGGTTGTTCAAATCAGTTCCCGAACCCGATCCGGATAAAAAGATTGACGAGATGTCCCTGACCGGAGAAGTGCCAAGTCCCGTGAATCCACCCGATGGGTGTAATTTCAACCCCAGATGTCCTCATGCCTTTGACAGATGTTATAAAGAAGAACCGGAACTCAAACGGATGAATGACGGCAGACTTGTTGCCTGTCATCTTTACGACAAATAAGCACAAAACATTTCATTAGGAGGGATTTTTGTGAAGAAACTCAGAATTACTTTGTTGATCTCGTTATTGATCTTGCTAACCGTTAGTTTTGCATTTGCTCAAAGAAATACCGTCGTTATAGCGATGAAGGGTGAACCATCCAAGTTGAACCCCATCGTCTATCAGGACACCGAATCCAGTTTGATCTTTGCCTCAATAAGTGACCCGCTCGTTGAATTAACAGCAGATGGAAATTACACATCTGAAGGCGCTGTCATTGAGAGCTATAACCTTTCAGACGACGGGAAGGTTTACACCTTCAATCTCAAAAAGGGGATCAAGTTCCACAACGGTGATGACATGACCGCAGAAGACGTGGCATTCACCTACGAATCATTCATGGATGAAACACTCGGTTCACCTCACAACAAGTATTACAACGACATCGAAGAAGTCGTGGTTGTGGATGATTACACAGTGGAAATCCATCTCAAAGACGTAAACGTTTCATTCCTGACAAATGCAAGACTCAGAGGAACCATCCTGCCAAAAGCCTACATCGAAGAAGTTGGCTGGCAAGGCTATGAAGCACATCCTGTCACAACCGGTCCTTACGAATTCGCAGAACATTTATCCGGACAGAGAATCGTCTTAAAGAGATTTGAAGACTACTGGGGAGAAAAACCTGCAATAGAATTTGTTCAGTACAGATTCTTCCCGGAAATGACATCTGCCGTCATGGCCCTTCAGGCGAAGCAAATAGACTATATAGCTGAATTGCCGGC
>CAZRYM010000204.1:0-3288 GCA_964604305.1 uncultured Thermotogaceae bacterium
ACAGGTACTTAATGTTAAAATCTTTTAAGCTGGATAAGTTTTGAGTTTACTGACACTGAGAGGTGATTCTTTGTTTGGTGAAGTTGTTGTAGTAGGAGCCGGATTTTCCGGGGCGGTATGTGCCCGATTGCTTGCAGAAACAGGACGAAACATCTTGGTTATTGAGCGTTTAAACCATATTGGCGGGCATTGTTATGATTATCAAAATGAATTCGGAATTACAGTCCATCAATACGGACCCCATATCTTTCATACTTGTGAGAAATCTGTTTGGGATTTTTTAAATCGCTTTTCATCTTTTTATTATTATCAACACCGAGTTTTATCCTATGCCCAAGGCAATTACTATCCCTTTCCCATTAATTTGGATACCTTGAATCAAGTATTTGGAACAAAACTAACTGTGAATGAAATAGAGAAATTTTTAAAAAAGGAAATCAACCGGCATCCCAATAATTCAACAACAGACAATTTTGAAACCGCTGTCATTTCACAAGTGGGCGAGCATCTTTACGAGCTTTTCTTTAAGAATTACACGATCAAACAATGGGAAAGAGATCCCAAAGAGTTAAGCGCCGGGTTAGCCAAACGGATTCCCATCAGAAAAAACAGAGATAATCGCTATTTTTCAGACCCCTATCAGGGAATTCCCGGGAGGGGTTATACTGAACTCATTCAACAGATAATGAACCATCCAAATATCTCGGTCCTGACAAATACGGATTATTTTTCGGTTAGAGGCTCTTTCTCTCCGTCACTGACTGTGTACACCGGTGAGTTGGACAGATATTTTGATTATCAATACGGTAAACTTGAATACCGGTCACTGGAACTGGAATTCAGGCATTACGACAAGGAACACTATCAACAAGTTGCCACAGTGAATTATCCCAATGATTATGATTGGACCAGAATAACCGAATTTAAGCATTTTCTTGATGAAAAGTCCGATAAGACAACGGTTTGTTTTGAATACCCAAAAGCCACAGGTGAGCCATACTATGTGGTGATGAACGAAGAAAACGCAAAGAAAAGAGAAAAATATATGAGTGATGTGGAAAAACTGGAAAATGATGGAGCCTTTCTTTTTACCGGGAGGCTTGCGGAATATCAGTATTACAACATGGATCAGGCGGTTCTTCAAGCCATTCAAAAGACCGAAGGTTGGCTGAATCATTTTGGTTGTTAAGTATAAAATAATGTTATGAAGATTAAGAAAAAATATCTTGTTTATACGATTCTGGTGATCATACTCGGATGTTTGATTTATATCCTGATGGCGCTTTTTTCGGATTTTGAGAAAATCAAAGGTGCCTTCTTACAATACAGATACGAATACTTTTTGCTGGCTTTTTTATGCATTGCACTAAACTGGTTTAATGAAGGATTTATGTTAAAAACCGTTGTTGGAGGAATCAAGAAAGTTCGCTTCATCCGTACCTTCAAAATTGCAATGATCACCCAATTTTTTAATTTAATTACCCCGTTTTTTACCGGAGGACAGCCCTTCACCGTTTATTACTTTTCCAAAGAAGGCGTGGAATACGAGCAATCCATCGCTGCGATTCTGTATAAGTCATTTACATTTCAAGTCGCCATCTCTTTGCTGGGGGGCATCAGCCTGTTTTTGACCTGGAATCGCTTGTCGGTATACACCGCTGGTGTCGCGTTAGTGGCCATTATCATCAATGCCGGATTAGCCCTTTTAATGTTTTTCCTGGGGAAGCATCAGAAAACGGTAGATTGGATTGTCACCCTGATCATGAAACTACTGAAGAAATTGCATCTGGTTAAGCGATACGAAAGTGTGAAGAAAAATATCGATAACAGAGCCAAAGAGTTTGTCAATATGTTTGAGAACTTTGGCAGTCAAAAGGGATTGTTTCTTAAGTTAACGGGATTGAATATAATCAACTATTCCCTGTATGTGGCTTCTGCTGTTATCATCTTAATCGGTGCCGGTGTAGCGATCGATTTTGAATTGTTGAACCGAATATTTCTACTTAATTTTTCCTCCAGTGTCATCCCCACACCGGGAACTTCCGGAGGTGTTGAAGGGTTCTATTTTCTCTTTTTAAAGGGGTTAGTGGATGTGAATATCCTGACCCTGTCTGTTTTCCTATGGCGGATGGCTTCCTATTATTTGAACATTCTTTGTTCAGGAATGTTTGTCTTTGTGGGCTTTTTCAGAGTTAAGAGGATGGATTTACCTTCTAACTCATGATCTGTTTTATGTTGACGATCTTTTTTTCGAAAATCAAAGCATTTCGTAGGGGCAACCCTACAAACTAGTATTGTGTCTTCGAAAACCAAAAACTAAATCGTCTAAATGGAAAGGTAATGATGTGATAGGCAACAATAAACGTTCCCTTGAAAAAGAAAATTAGAGAATGACAAAAGGCATTTCTCACACTAAGGCCTAAAGGCCTTTCAGCCACAATCCTGTTTGAGATAAAATTGATTCCGAAGAGAAACAAAAATGCTACCGGCATTAAGATGTTATAAAGCTGCAAAGGGTTGAATAAGGCGAATAACATATAAGCAGATATAAAAGCTGCCGGAAAGATTGTTAATTTTTCTTTTTCAAGATAATGATGAATACCGCCCTTGGTCCATGCTGAATGTTGCTTCATTAATTTCCCGATGGTTTTGGGTGCCTTTTCATGTGCGTATAAAGAAAGTGTATCAAACACCTTAATTTTATTCTTTCTGAGAAACAAGCCGATCTGACTGTCATCCGAAGGGGAATAAGCATCATAAGCCATTTGCTTTGCCGCATCTGCCCTGATAATAAACCCGCTTCCGTTAAAATACCAGGGGAATATCCCCAAAACCTTATTGATGGTTGAAGAAATCTCTTCGGTATCGCCAATGTGATTGGCCAGATCTTCTGAACGGTCGTTTCTTCGTGTAAAATGGAGAACTTTTAAGTTGTTTTGCCGCATGATGTGTAAAGCCTTTTCCACTTCCTCTTCTTTAACAAGTGTGTCCGCATCCAAAATCAGGTAATAGTCTCCGGCATGGTTGTTAATCAAATCTTCAAATCCCATTCCCTTGGGATGAAGAATCTTTTTGGACCGTTCCAGACGTTTGATGATACACTGCTTTGAATTTGCTGTCTCAATTGCCTTTAACGCCTCAAAAGACCCATCATCTGAATGATCATCGTAGAAAATAACCTTGGGAGGATTTTTAAAATTCAAATATTCCTTCAGCGTTTGAACAACCGTTTCCCCCTCGTTTTTAAAAACCGTGGAAACAACCAGATGATAATGAGAAAGCCGAAGC
>CAZRYM010000205.1:0-3251 GCA_964604305.1 uncultured Thermotogaceae bacterium
TGACAGGTTCTGGAGTGGAGAGATATCACTCACGGTGTTGAAACTGAAATACAGGTCTGTGAGATTTGTCAAATATTGTATGCCTTCAAGACTAGTAATTTTTGCCCTTGAGACCATATGCTCTTCCGGATCTTCTGTTTCTTGAATCAAAGGTACATGATATCTTTTTCTCTTTTCCCATTCGGTGAGTAAATTATGGGCATCCGTTTCTCTGGATGTACATCCCGGAAAATTAAGAATCGTAATCCCCAACACATCCGAAGCGTAAATGGGTCCTGTTGGCTCTCCCGTGTATCCTTTCGCATCCCTTACCGCTTGTTCAAGGACCGGACATTCGAATGTGATTTCTTCTTCAGGGGGTTGCAATCCTCCCCCTGTACCTCCACATGCGGTGAGTAAAGCAATCATAATAGTGATAACTCCTGAAATAACAATTAGTTTTCTTTTACTTATCACAATAATTCCTCCCTTTAGAATAATATGATTATTAAAGGGCTGCATCATAGTTAAAGGCGAATAAATATGAAATTAAATCTCGTTTGAGATTGAATTGGTATATTTTAACTATACTACTTTCAGGTGTTTTATTTCAAGTGGAAGATAAAATGTTACATCAAATTACTGTCATCTGGTTTATGAGGGTTTCGGAACAAATATTCAGATGATTCTATGGGTGATTTTATAAAGTGAAGTGAGTTACTACAATTTAAACTTATAATACTTGATACTTTAAAAGCAAGGTTGAGTCGTTGAGTTTTTCAGTATTGATTAGTTCTAATTGCAAGTCCTCTTTTAAATGGTCTGCCAGATTGATCCCACTTTTGAAGATGATGGGTTCAAGAGTTAGATGAAGTTCGTCAACCAGGGCGAGGTTGAGGAATTGTTCATAGATGCTTTTGCCACCTGCGATGCAGCATTCTTTTTCGCCTTTTTCTTCGAGGTTTTTGATGAGTGCTTCAGGTGATGAGTTTGTAAAAATAACGCCGCGGAGTTGCTTCTTTAGCAATTCTTGATTGGTTGTCAGAACGTAAATCGTTCTGCCTTTGAGAGGCTTGTTGATGGTCTCAAATGTCTTTCTTCCCATAATGAGATTTTTGGCTTGTTTGGTTCGTTGAACAAAATATTGAGTATCTTCTTTACTGGTCCACTTGAGAGAAGAACCGCCGTCCTCTCTGGCGATCTTTCCATTGGCTGAGAGGGCGGCGATAAGGATTGTTTTCATCTATGATTCCGTTCTGAAAACGAATTTTTCGTTACTGAACATTCTGGATGCCAAAAATACCAGCACTCCGGTGGCTGCAAGGTTGATGACCAATGTGATTCCAAAGTTCATCATGGGCAGTTCCGGTGAGGTAAAGAGTTGTTTCAAGGTTAAGATGCCGTTGATTAGTGGAATGAATATGATCGAGCTGGTTTCTTTAAATGCTTCGGGCTGCAGGCTCATGATTCCGAATATGATCACAACGATATAAATGGGCATGGCATAAGAGGCAGCTTCTTTCACACTTCTTGCGAAGATTCCTACCACCACAATAATAGCAGCAACCAAAACAGCCATCGTTAGCGTGACGAATAAGAGCATGGCAACCGTTGCCGGTGTAAAGGCAGCCAGGGCATTGCCCGGAACATCCGTAAGGATGGTGGTAAAGCCTATTGAAAAGGCAATAACGGAAATGGTGGCAGTCACGATGTTCATGATCATGATGTACAGGATTTTCGCCCAAGCAATGGATGTTCTGGATACTTGATTGGATAAGAGGATCGTCAGAGTTTGTCTTTCTTTTTCACCGGCTGTGGTATCGAATCCGATGCTAAAGGAAGACGAAAACAAGTATATAACCAGCATATAGGGGAGGATGGAGCCAAAGATACCGCCGGCCATTTCCTTTTCTGTAGCGACATTTTCCTGAATCAAATTAGGCATGTCCAAAATAGAAGCGCTCATACCGTTTTCTTCAAGTTCTTTTCTTAAATATTGATCTCTTAGTTGATTCATACTGAAATTAACGGCGTTTCTGATATTTGATGATACTGAGGATTCTGAGTAGGAATACATCTTGATTTGTTTGGTTTCATCTTTCAGAAAATCCTCAAATGAATTTCCGCTATCAAAGACAACAGCCAAGTGAATGCTTGAATCTCGCAAGGCTTCTTGAATATTCTCCGTTTCTGTGATGATATTGACAGCATGATCCAAATTCTGTGTGATCTGTTCCATAATCTTCGGGTTATTGGTGTAGATGTTATAAACCGTTTGTTCCAGTTTTTCCTCTTCCTGCTGCATCATCATGTTCATGAAGAAGAAGATTGCAATAAAGATGATCATAGGCAGGAACAGGATTGAAAATACGGTTCGCTTGTCTTTAAACAAGTTGGCAAATTCTTTTCTCAATATGGTTAACGTATCTTTCATACGGCATCAACTCCCATTAATTCGAAGAAGGCATCTTCAAGATCTTCTTTTTGTGTTTGATCGAGGATTGATTTTACAGTGCCTTCTGCTATGATTCTCCCCTTGTCAATGATCACCATGTCATCACACATTTTTTGTGCAACGGTCATAATGTGAGTTGAAAGGATGATCGTTTTGCCTTTTGCTTTCAGGTCCTTCAAATAATTCAACACAACACGTGAGGTCATGATATCCAATCCATTGGTGGGTTCATCGAAAATGACGATATCGGGTTCGTGGATTAAGGCGATGGCAATGAGTGTTTTTTGTTTCATACCTGTAGAATATGTGGAAACGCGACGGTTCATGAATTTGTCCATTTCCAGGTATTGTGAAAGCTCATTAACCCTGTGTGCCAGTTTGCCTTCATCAATATGATTGAGTTTGCCGAAGAAAAACAAAAAATCTCTGGCAGAAAGGTTTCCCGAAAGGTTCATGTCTGAGGATAAAAATCCCAGGTTTTGTCGGATTTTTTGTGAATCCTCAACTGTGTCCATGCCCATGACATCTACATTTCCGGTACTGGGTTTGATTAATGTTGAAAGTATGCGTAATGCGGTTGTCTTCCCGGCACCATTTGGTCCCAAAAGCCCGAATATGCGTCCCTTTTTAACTTCAAAACTAACATGATCAAGGGCAGTTACACTGCTTTTACCTTTTTCAGCTTTTTTTCCTTTACCCTTCAGTATCTTTGAGAGTCCGGATTGATTATCCTTTGCCGGATTCTTTTGGGCTTGGAATATTTTGCTGACTCCGTTAAATCGAATCATCAAATCCCTCCATGGTTCAAAATTGCACT
>CAZRYM010000206.1:0-3218 GCA_964604305.1 uncultured Thermotogaceae bacterium
TTACTTCTAAAAACATTACAAATATGCTATAATTACTATGAAGAAAGCTTTACCACAGCTTTTAACAATGTTTTCAAAGTGCCAAAAAACCAATTAAGATAAAAAAAAGATTTAAGGGGGATCACTCCATGCCCGAACAAAATGATCCGAATAAATACATCTTCATCAGCTACAGCCATCACGAATTACCCGAAGTTGCGGAACGGATAAAAGAAGATTTGGAAAAAGACGGGTACGAAGTCTTTCTTGACAAAACCAGCATAGAAGCCGGGCAAAAGTGGGATGCTAAACTTATTGAAGGATTAGACCGGCTGAAAAAAGGAGGATGGTTTCTCTATCTCATGACACCTTCCTCTGTTCGTCACGATAAAAACTACTGTCTGAACGAAGTTACTTGGGCCGATTATCACACTCAAAATGCAGTGTTACCCTTACGCCTGAAACCCTGTGAACCTCCTTTAACCATTTACCGTATACATTATTATCCTATTGATGACTGCATCCCCTTAGACGAACAAAAACAAGAACGCTACTTGGAACATATGAAAGAAATCAGGGCTATCTTGCAAAGAGAAAAACAAATCCCCATTCAAGATGACAGGGTAAAACTGGAAAAAATTCTCTCACCTATGGAATTCGAACGCAAAAAAATAACGATGCTGGAGAATTTCACAGGTAGAGAATGGGTTTTGGAAAAGGTTGAAGACTGGCTGCAAGACCCCAACGGGCAAAAAGTCTTTCGAATCAGCGGAGGACCTGGAACGGGAAAAAGTGCCATCGCAGCATGGCTTGTGCAGGAATTACCGCAGAATATCCGTGCCGTACACTTCTGTGACCGGAATAATGCAGACAAGTCCAATGTCAATAAAATCATTACCTCCATTGCCTGTCAAATTTCCTTTGTATTGGAGGATTACGAACAGCTACTGAAAGAAAGAGTTTTTAACGATGAAGAACGTTATAAAGACCCAAATCTGCAACCCAGAATACTCTTCGAAGAGCTAATCATAGATTTGTTAATCCAGTTGAAAAACAAAAAAAGTGATTTCGAACAAAATCCGTTAATCTTGTTGGTAGATGCTTTAGATGAAGCAGGAGTCCAGGGGCAAGAAAATGAATTGACAAAGCTCATCAGTGATCCCGAACTTCAAAGAGCCATGCCTGATTGGATTCGATGGATCGTTACGGCAAGAAACGAGCCGGCACTTAACTATCAATTACAAGGTAATCCCATCCAAATCGATTTGGACAAAGTTGATAATCAAAAAGCAGATTTCCGCACCTATTACATGCGAAGACTAACAGATTTGACAGAAAAAGAAGATAAGATTTTTGATATTCTGGTAGACAAAGCAGAAGAAAGCTTTCTGTACTGCCAACTCATGAGCGACGAAATTTTAAAAGACCCAAACAAGCTTAAAGATCCAAACACAATTCCAACAGGAATGAATGGGTATTTAGCAAAATTTTTCAAGACACAATTCCCCCAAGGATTTGATGAACAGTCGCGAAAGATATTCTCACTAATGGCCGCAGCTATAGAACCCCTGAAAGAGGAACTGATTCAAGATATTACCTCGATGAACACGACAGAAATATGGAATTGGAAAGAAAAAGTGGGCTCGCTGATCAGGAGCGGGGAGGGAAAAGACAAAGTTTTGAAGTTTTACCACTCCATCGTACGAGAATGGCTGATTGATGAATTAGAAAATTCCGAACCTGGTAAATATAAAATTGAGCCGGAAGAGGGGCATCAAATGCTGGCAGAGTACGGATGGGAATTATTTCAGGAAGAAGAAGAATGGGAAGAACCGTTAGAGTATGAATTACAATATCTTGGAGTCCATTTATATGCATCCGTTGAGAAAAAGAAAAGAAAAAAAGAAGTGAAAGAAAAATTAATGCAGTTATTTGAAAAAGTCTTCGAAACTGAAGAATCACAGAAACCGCAGGAAAGGATCATAACAAATCTACTCGATTATGTGGTTGAAAATTATGAAACGGAAGAAGAGAAGACACTAAAAAAAGTGATAGAATCTTTTTTTGAAAAGCATAATACAGATTCAAAGATTTCATTTATTTTATGCGTATTTCTTCTAAACTACTACAGAAAAACTAGATACCATGGTAAAGGAGCATGGGGAAGAGTGTTTTTTTTCAAACAACATGAAGTTATGGTAAAATTTAAGATTGAAAAAAACACAGAAAATGATATATTAGAGCATATTGGAGATAGTTGGACAGTAGTAGGCGATATTGAAATTGTACAAGGAAACACAGAAAAAGCATTGGAAGAGTATGAAAAAGGTTTGGAGATAAGGAAGGAATTAGTCGAAAAAGATCCGACCCACACGGGGTGGAAGCGAGATTTGGGTATCAGCTGGAGTAATATCGGCGATATAGAAAGAGTACGGGGGAACACAGAAAAAGCGGTGGAAGCGTATCAAAAATATTTGGAGATAATGCAGGAATTGGTCGAAAAAGATCCGTCGAACACGTCGTGGAAACGAGGTTTGGGTATCAGCTGGAGTAATATCGGAAGAATGGAAAAAACGAAAGGAAACACAGAAAAAGCGGTGGAAGTGTATCAAAAACGTTTGGAGATGATGCAGGCATTAGTCGAAAAAGATCCGTCGAACACGTCGTGGAAACATGGTTTGGGTATCAGCTGGAGTAATATCGGAGATATAGTAATAGACCAGGGGAACACAGAAAAAGCAGTGGAAGCGTATCAAAAACGTTTGGAGATAATGCAGGTATTAGTCGAAAAAGATCCATCCAACACGTCGTGGAAACATGGTTTGGGTGGCAGCTGGAGTAGAATCGGAGATATAGAACGATACCAGGGGAACACAGAAAATGCGGTGGAAGCGTATCAAAAAGATTTGGAGATAATGCAGGAATTGGTCGAAAAAGATCCGTCGAACACGTCGCTGAAACGAGGTTTGAGTATCAGCTGGAGTAGAATCGGAGATATAGAACGAGACCAGGGGAACACAGAAAAAGCGGTGGAAGCGTATCAAAAATATTTGGAGATAATGCAGGAATACGTAGAAAAAGATCCGTCGAACACGTTGTGGAAAATAGATTTGAGTATCATCTGGGGGAGAGTTGGTGATATGGAAAGGCGACTAGCTAGCATAGAAAACGCCAAAATAGCACTTAAAAAAGCGCATGAAATTAAAAAATGGTTAATTGAAAAAGAACCAAACAATGTC
>CAZRYM010000207.1:0-3158 GCA_964604305.1 uncultured Thermotogaceae bacterium
CACAGGACATCAAAAGGGGTGGCTATGTCAAGATGACCCCAATGAAACAGGGGGTACTTGTACAGAATTTCAACCCGTTCTCTCCCAATGCATTGGAAGCAACCGTAGGACTTTTCTATGAAACGATGATTTATTACAATCCGATGACCGGTGAAATTTCCCCCTGGTTGGCAGAATCCTATCAATGGGCAGATGACCTACTTTCATTAACCTTTACATTAAGGGATGACGTTTACTGGAACGACGGGACACCCTTTACCATTGCAGATGTATTATTTACGGTAAATCTGGGGAAAGAGAATCAGGCATTGGATTATTCTGGAATATGGAATCAAGGCCTGGAAAAGGTGGAAGCCTCAGCATATAACCAGGTTACTTTCCATTTTAAAGAAGTCAACACCACACTTATAGAATATTTCTCCAGCATTTTCATTATTCCGGCACATATTTGGTCCAAAGTTGACGATCCGCTTACTTGGACGGGAAACACCAATCCAGTTGGGACTGGAGCTTTTGTTTACCGTGACGGTTCTTTCACAGAGCTTTCCTATATCGTAGACAGCAACCCTAATTATTGGCAAATTGCCGAAGATGGCAAACCATTACCGTATATTGCCGGTATCGAATACATTTCCACCACCAATGAACAGGTTGGCTTCAAGCTGGCAAACGATGAATACGACTGGGCCGGTTATTTTGTTGCCAATATCGATGAAGTCTATGTCAAATCGGATCCTGAACATCATAAATACTGGTTACCAGCAGGAAACCTCGTCTTCCTGAACCTGAACAACTTAAAAGAACCCTTTGATGATCCCGAAGTTCGAAGAGCGATTGCATTTGCAATGGATCCTGAAGAAATCACAAGAATCATGGCAAGTGGAGCAGTACCGGCTCATATAGCGGGACTTCAGGCTCAATTTGAATACCTGGCAGAACCTTTTGAGGATGAATTCGGCGTGGAATACGATCCGGATTATGCCACCATCATCCTTGAAGATGCCGGTTATAAAATGAACAACAAAGGTATCTATGAAAAAGACGGTGTGGAACTGTCATTCAAACTGTATACCCCGACAGGTTGGACCGACTGGGTAACCGGTTGTGAAGTCATCTCATCCCAATTGAAAGAAGTAGGTATCGAGGCAATTTTAACACAGGCAGCATGGCCAACACCCTACAAAGACAACCTTTATAACGGAAATTACAGAATGTGTATGGGAATTGCCGTTACAGGTACAAATCCTCATTATCAGTACACACATTGGATGCATTCTGATAATTGGGCACCTCTTGGAGAAAATGCCGGCAATTACTATGGTATGAGATACAAGAACCCAACAATCGACAAAGCACTGGATCAGTATAAGAGAGAGACTGAAAAGTCTGTACAGGATGAGCTGATGAAGACTGCAGTTGAGCAGTTCATGAAGGATCTTCCTTCAGTTCCGTTATTCTTCAATCCTGTATGGTTTGAATACAACACGCTGAGATTCGTAGGATGGCCGAACGCTGAAAATCCTTACGCTATGCCAAGACCCGGTGGGATGCATAAACTGCCTGTTCTCTTTAACATCCACCTGCGTTAAGCAATATTTTGCGATTTAATGATATAGTATGATTTAAAAAAATCCCCTCGCAAGAGGGGATTTTATAGATACAACACTTTTAACATCCCGTTCGATATGAGGTGAAAAATGAAGTATTTTGCAAGAAAAGTCGGGCTCTTACTCTTTGCCCTTTTTGTAGCCATTACCATCAACTTCTTTTTGCCCAGGATGATGCCCGGTGATCCAGCATCTGATCTGGTCGATAAAATGCAAGGGGTCCCCCCGGAAGCTTTAGAATCGATAAAAGCGGCCTTTGGGGTGAACACGGAAGACTCTTTGATTACCCAATACGGAAAGTACCTTCTGAACCTTGCAAAAGGAGATTTTGGGATTTCCATCTCCCGATTCCCCACACCCGTATCGGATGTGTTAAAGGTTGCTATTCCCTGGAGTTTGGGTTTGATGGGTCTGGCTACCATTATCAGTTTTATTATTGGAACCATCATCGGGATCGCCTGTGCGTGGAACAGAAATAAACCTCTGGCAACATTCACAGTGGGCTTTTTTATCTTTATCCGTTCCTTTCCCTATTTTTGGCTGGGCTTGTTGTTTATCTATTTATTGGCCTTTAAAATTCAGATATTTCCCATCGGCGGATCCTATACGCCTGGTATTGACAGAACAGGCTGGGAATTTATCCTGTCCATCCTAAAACACGGCTTTCTACCGGCTACAACAATTATTATCAGTTCAATGGGCGCTTGGATTCTGACCATGCGTAACAACATGATCAACGTTTTGGCTGAAGATTACATTACAGTGGCTTTGGCAAAAGGATTGCCCATGAAAAGAATCAAAGGGTTATATGCAGCGAAAAACGCGTTGCTTCCCTCCATCACAGGATTTGCAATGTCCTTGGGTTTTGTGGTTGGTGGAGGCTTGCTGACAGAAATGGTCTTTGGCTACCCTGGAGTGGGGCTCATGCTGTTTCAGGCAGTCCAGGCAAAAGACTACCCCCTGATGCAGTCTATTTTTCTGTTTATCTCTGCGGCCGTATTAATCGCCAATTTCATTGCCGATGTGTTCATCTTAATCCTTGATCCAAGAGTGCGGGACGGTGGTAAATAATGTTGGGTGATATCTTTAAACTTTTTTTTGAAAATAAAAAGGCAGCCATCGGCTTTTTCATCCTGTTGTTTTTTGTCGGTATCGCCATACTGGCACCGGTCCTTGCCCCATATGATCCCAAGGCAAACAGAATAGAAACTGTTGAGGTTTTGGATACAGACAGGGGAAGAAGAAAAACCGTTGAGAGAGAAACAATCAACGAGTTTGAAGAGACAAGGATTTACACACAGGAAGAAACAACGACTTACAAGCAATACACCAAAAAATTTCCCCTTAACTCCCCTCCTTCATCAGAACATTATTTTGGGACGACTCATTCTGGACAAGATATCTTCTCCCAAGTAATATGGGGAACAAGAATAACCTTGACAGTGGGTATTGGAACAGGACTGTTTACGACCTTTATTGCATTGACACTTGCCCTTGTTGCGGGTTATTTTGGGGGACTGGTAGACGATATTATCTCGTTGTTTACCAATG
>CAZRYM010000208.1:0-3147 GCA_964604305.1 uncultured Thermotogaceae bacterium
CACAGGACATCAAAAGGGGTGGCTATGTCAAGATGACCCCAATGAAACAGGGGGTTCTTATACAGAATTTTAATCCCTTTTCTCCTAATGCCTTAGAAGCAACTGTTGGCCTTTTCTACGAGACGTTGATTTACTACAACCCCATGACTGGAGAAATTACTCCTTGGTTGGCTGAATCATACAAATGGGCTGATGATTTGCTTTCTTTAACTTTTACTTTAAAGGATGATATTTATTGGAATGACGGCACGCCCTTTACCATTGCTGATGTACTCTTTACAGCAAACTTGGGTAAAGAAAATCAGGCTTTAGATTATTCAGGTGTATGGAATCAGGGGCTTGAGAGGGTTGAAGCATCAGCTTATAATCAGGTAACCTTCCATTTTAAAGAGGTAAACACCACACTCATTGAGTATTTCTCCAGCATTTTTATTATTCCCGCCCACATTTGGTCCAAAGTTGATGATCCACTGACATGGACAGGAAATACCAATCCTGTGGGAACAGGAGCTTTTGTATATCGAGACGGTTCATTCACAGAACTTTCATACATTGTAGACAGTAATCCGAATTATTGGCAAATAGCAGAAGACGGAAAACCGTTGCCTTATATCGCTGGTATCGAATACATATCCACAACCAATGAACAGGTTGGCTTCAAGCTGGCAAATGATGAATATGACTGGGCCGGTTATTTTGTAGCAAATATTGATGAAGTTTATGTGAAATCTAATCCGGAACATCATAAATACTGGCTTCCTGCAGGAAATCTGGTGTTCCTCAATCTGAATAATCTTCAGAAACCTTTTGATGATCCTGAAGTCAGACGAGCGATCGCCTATGCGCTTGATCCTAAAGAAATAACCAGAATCATGGCAAGTGGTGCTGTACCAGCTCATATTGCGGGCTTACAGTCCCAGTTTGAATATTTAGCACAGCCTTATGAAGATGATTATGGTGTTGAATATGATCCGGACTACGCCACAATCCTGCTTGAAGATGCCGGTTATAAGCTAAATAACAAAGGAATTTATGAAAAAGATGGTGTTGAACTGTCATTCAAACTCTATACCCCAACAGGATGGACTGACTGGATTATTGGCTGTGAAGTGATTTCATCACAGTTGAAAGAAGCTGGAATAGAAGCGATTTTAACACAAGCCGCATGGCCAACACCATACTTGGATAATCTCTACAGTGGAAATTACAAAATGTGCATGGGCATATCCGTAACCGGGACGAATCCCCATTATCAGTACACACATTGGATGCATTCAGATAATTGGGCTCCATTGGGAGAGAGAACGGGCAATTATTACGGTATGAGATACAAGAATCCAACAATCGACAAAGCATTAAATCAGTATACCAAAGAAACAGAAAAGGGCGTACAGGATGAATTGATGATGGAAGCCGTTGGAGAGTTCATGAAAGACCTTCCATCAGTACCATTATTCTTCAACCCGGTTTGGTTTGAATACAACACCTTAAGGTTTGTAGGATGGCCGAACGCTGAAAATCCCTACGCCATGCCAAGACCTGGTGGAATGCATAAACTGCCTATTCTGTTTAACATTCACCTGCGTTAAGCAAAAGAATGATAGAGTAACCTAGAATAAATCCCCTCGAAAGAGGGGATTTTATAGATACATCACTTTTAATTTCCCGTTCGATATGAGGTGAGAAATGAAGTATTTTGCAAGAAAGGTTGGACTTTTACTCTTTGCTCTATTTGTTGCCATCACCATCAACTTCTTTTTACCCAGGTTGATGCCCGGAGATCCGGCATCTGATCTGGTGGATAAAATGCAGGGGATTCCACCTGAAGCCCTTGAATCAATAAAAGCGGCCTTTGGGGTAGATACTGAGGATTCTCTTCTAACGCAGTATGGAAAATACCTTTATAATTTGGTTAAAGGTGATCTTGGTATATCCATTTCCAGGTTTCCCATTCCCGTTTCAGAAGTATTACGGATTGCAATTCCCTGGAGTCTCGGACTTATGGGACTGGCTACAATCATCAGCTTTTTTATTGGAACCTTAACCGGGATTAGCTGTGCTTGGAATAGAAGCAAACCTCTGGCAACATTTACCGTTGGCTTTTTTATCTTCATACGTTCGTTTCCATATTTTTGGCTCGGTTTACTATTAATCTATCTATTTGCATTTAAAATACCCATTTTTCCAATTGGAGGTTCTTATCAATCGGGAATAGCAAGATCAGGTTGGGATTTTGTTTTATCCATCTTAAAGCATGGGTTTTTACCTGCTGCCACAATCGTCATCAGTTCTTTGGGAGCCTGGATACTCACAATGCGCAACAACATGATCAACGTTTTGGCAGAAGATTATATTACAGTAGCCATGGCGAAGGGATTGCCAATGAAAAGGATTAAAGGCCTCTATGCTGCTAAAAACGCGTTATTGCCTTCTATCACCGGATTTGCCATGTCGATAGGATTTGTGGTTGGCGGAGGCTTGCTGACAGAAATGGTCTTTGGCTACCCTGGAGTGGGGCTCATGCTGTTTCAGGCTGTTCAGGCAAAAGATTATCCACTGATGCAGGCGATATTCCTCTTTATCTCAGCAGCAGTTTTATTGGCCAATTTTGTTGCCGATGTTTTTATACTCATACTGGATCCAAGAGTGCGGGATGGTGGTAAATAATGTTGGGTGATATCTTTAAATTATTTTTCGAAAACAAAAAGGCAACCATCGGGTTCTTTATTTTGTTGTTTTTTATTGGAATAGCCGTTCTGGCACCTGTTCTGGCTCCTTATGATCCAAAGGCAAATAAAATTGAAGACATTGAAGTAATAGATATCAGCCGGGGAAGAAGAAAAACCGTTGAAAGCGAACAAATATATGAATTTGAAGATACAAGAATTTACACACAAGATGAGATAACAACTTACAAACGGTACACTAAAAAGTTTCCCCTCAATTCTCCTCCTTCTTCTGAACACTTTTTTGGTACAACACAATCCGGGCAGGATATCTTTTCTCAAGTGATTTGGGGAACCAGAATATCGTTGACAGTAGGTATCGGAACCGGGTTATTTACAACATTCATTGCCCTCACGCTTGCTTTGGTTGCGGGTTATTTTGGGGGACTGGTAGACGATATTATCTCGTTGTTTACCAATG
>CAZRYM010000209.1:0-3133 GCA_964604305.1 uncultured Thermotogaceae bacterium
AGTAGAAGGTCTCTACACAGTTATCGCTTACATCGAATTTGCAGACGGCACAAGAATGGAACTCAAAGGCTGGGAAGGCTACGCACAACTTGTAGCACTTGACAGTTATATCAAAGAAGTTCCTGGATTTGTACCTGAAGTTGATGGAGCAAACACATTAACAGTTAGAGCTGGAGTAGAATTCATGTATGCAAAGGCTGCAGAACAACTTGATACTCAGGTTGAAGACTACACTTATCTTGGTGTATACGGTGAAGGCGTTCAGACTGCACCTTCAGTTGTATGGACTTACAATGGTTCAGGAATGCCTGGATTCGAAGATGTAGAATTGGTTTATGCTGTTAATGGAGATTATGTTGATGGTGCAGATACTGACTATTCAGCAAAGGGTCTTGAAACAGATACAGCTTACATTAAATTTAAGGTTATGCAGGAATCCTTCGAAGAAGGTGACTGTTGTGCAACAGCTGGAACACCTAAATGGGCACTCTGGTTTGCAATAGGTACCGGAGAATATCACAGCGGTGGCAATTCCTTCTATCAAGATCTTGATTTCCATGTGCTCGGAACATATATCTACCCGAATTACGGTTGGGATATAGTAAAGGGTGCAGAATGTAGAGGATGGATCAAGGCTATATTCTATCTCGACCCAAGTGATGTTCATATTTGGCTCTATGCAATTCTCGGAACAGACTATTACTACGATGTAGCTGGACAATCAGACACAGTTGAAGGCGACCCTGACAATATGGGTTATCATCAGAACTTCCTTGAAACAGCTGAATTGAATTTGATTGTTGAAATGATGATCAAAGATGTTATCAGCTTAGACATTGGAGTGCTTGATATTCCAATCACTAAAGATGCTGAAACACCAATCAAAGCATATGCTGCAGGTAATGTAGAACTCGTAGGCGATGCAATGACAATTGATCTCGGTGGACAGTTCTTTACAAGTGATGTTGCTTCCATGACAGAAGATTTCGATTACAGAGCACACCTTATGGTAAGTGGACTTTCTGTAAATCTTCCTGGATTCATCATGGAATCACTAGATAACATGAGACTTGGAATGATCTTATCTGGAGACCAGGACGGAATGAACGATGTAAACATCTATTCATGTTTCGAATCAGGCATGATTTGCTGCCTTCCTTCATTCAAGATAGGTGCAAAGATGGGATTTGCTTCAGAAGAAAGAGAATTTTCACTTGATCAGGTTTACGGTTCCTATTCACACACAATCGGAACATATGGACCAGTTGATCTTGCTGGAACACTTGGAGTTATCTATTCATTGGGTAGCACTCCTGTAGACGGTGGAGACTATGGTTCAGGTTCAGTTTCCGGAGATGCAGACGGTTATGACTGGGCAATTGGTGTAGGATACGAAGTAACAGGAACAATGACCTGGTAATAGCTTTACTTAAAAAGTTTTAACAGAATAAAGAAAAACCCGCTCTTTATGGGCGGGTTTTTTTATAAATAATAATGTGAGGTCTCGTTAGATGAAAATTGTAAAAATAATAATTCTATTAATTTTAGTACAAACGGTTTTATTCGGAAGTAATTCTATAGTAAATGAAAAAAAACTAGAATATGAATCGAATGCTGAAGAATCCATACGTTGGATGGAAGAACATAATGGTGGATTACTTCTTGCAGGTTTTTCGAATTCAAAAGAATCATATGGTGGATATGATTTCGTTCTAAAAAAGACAGATTTTTTTGGAAACATTGAATGGGAAAAGTTCTATGGTTCAACGAATGATGAAAGGGGATATGTTATTAAGCAAGTTCCCGGAGGAATAATCTATGGAGGAGCCATGCTCTCAGCCAATTATGATGAATTGAGGAATAACGGAGGATGGGATGGACTGTTATTGAAACTTGATGGTAGCGGGAACGTTCTCTGGAAAAAGAATTATGGTGGAAGTGATGGAGATTCAATAAGAGATGTGATTCACACGAATGATAACGGTTTTATCTTTTGTGGATATACCTTTTCTGAAAGTTATGAATCACACCATGGCGGAAAGGACTTTTGGATTGTAAAAACGGATCATAACGGTGAAATTCAATGGGAAAAAGTTTTGGGTGGAAGTCGTTATGACATGGCGTATTCCGTTGTTCAAACACGAGATAACCACTTTGTAGTAGCAGGTTATTCTTTTTCAACAAACGGAGACTTGTCTGGTATGGAAAACCATGGTGGGGGCGATTACTGGGTCGTCAAACTGGACCGTTATGGCAATATAGTCTGGTCCAAGTTATTTGGTGGTTCCAGCTGGGAAGAAGTAAGACAGGTTATTGAAACAAGAGACAGAGGATTCCTGCTTGCAGGTGTAGCCAGTTCAAAAAACGGAGATGTGTCAGATGGTAAAGGATATTGGGACGCTTGGTTAGTTAAATTGGATAGAAATGGTGATCTGGAATGGGAGAAGTCTTACGGAGGCAGTTCTTTTGACAAGGCGTTCTCTGTTCAGGAATTAGGTGACAGAGGTTTTGTAGTCGCAGGTATGACAAAATCCAGTGATGGCGACGTTGAAAAACACTATGGTGACTCAGATGTATGGGTCTTTAGAACGGACAGAAATGGTAGCCTGCTATGGGAGCATACCATCGGCGGAAAAGAATCAGAGAGTGCAGAAAAAGTCTTGCGACTCAAAGACGGCCGGTATGCTGTGGCATGGGGAGAATTTTCCGGGAGAGAATCTTTTGCCGGAGATGATGGCAGAAGGTACGATAACTTTAAAGTCACGTTGTTTTTTGCAAATTGAAAATGGACGAAATACTAGTTTACAATTTAAACAAAATATGGGTCAGCGCCTACAAATAATGAAGCGTGAAGTATTTAGCCATAGGCTAAATACTTCAAGGCCATGTTTTTCTGGCCACACGTAGGTACTCCCCAAAAAAGGAGAGATTATGAAAAGAACAATACTAATTCTTTCAATGATGATGTTAATTGCTCTTACCTTCGCATACACCCACGTCTATTCCTATCAGGACTTTACAGACTTTGAAAAGGGACAACAAGTAACAGGCGAATTTATTCCTTCAAATGACGACGGAACACATGGGATTAATGACAGATGGGGTGACAATAACGAATTCACCTGGCCGGATG
>CAZRYM010000210.1:0-3098 GCA_964604305.1 uncultured Thermotogaceae bacterium
CAAAATGCGCGTGGGACTTCATGACCAGGTACTGGATAACTGCTCCGATGAAGGACTCATTATCCTTGAACTGGTGGGGGATAAGGAAAAACATGAAGAACTGATGAGAAAGTTAAACGTCCTCAAAGGGGTTCAAGCCAAAATGATGACCCTTTCTTTGGAAGAATAAAGAAGGATAATTATTAAAGATCATACACCATGGCCGTATAGGTTTTTTGAAGTTCAAATCCCACACTTTTAAACAGGGCAATCCCGGCCTCATTTTCGGCATTCACACTGAAAGCACAATGGGCATCGAACTCTTGGGCAAGTTGAAGACACTCGTGAAGGAGTGCTCTTCCCATTCCTTTGGACCTGTATTCGGGCATCACGCCAAGTTGACTGATCCATAGTTCGTCTTTGGCTTCCAAAGAACAATAATAAAAACCAACGGGTTTACCATCGATATAAGCGATCCTTGCACAGCCGGGAAAGGTACCGTCAGTTTCAATATCCTCTTTCACCATCCCGGGTGTATAGGGAATATGTCCCGGAACGTCTTTATACGTGCTGTTAATCAATTCACACCAAAGAGTCATATCTTCTGATGGCTTAAAATCCCTTAGACTAAAATCCGGTTTTGAATCATGCACCCCTCTTTGGATATGCCTGTCCCGTTTTAAAAACAGGGTTTTTCGACTTTCATAAAATCCCGCCTTTTGGAATATTTCCTTTTCATTTTGTTCGCTGTCCGGCAGGAATGCAAACAAAATCTTCGCCTGTTTTTCTCGGGCAAAGGGTAGAATCTTCTCCAACAGCATTTGATATATTTGAACCGCCTTTTTTCTGGAATGCAAGATCATAAACCGCCCCTTGGCGTTTTTGGTGAAGGAATCATCCAACAACACACAAACTACCCCCGTTAACTCGCCATTTTCATAAAACAAAAAACCCGGACGGGTATCAACAATATGAAAATCCTCACTAAGCGGGAAAAACGACTGGTCCAGGTTTGAGGCGTACAACCAGCAATAATCGTGAAACTCTATTTTATTTTGATTGGTTAATCTTTCGATGGTTATCATTTGTTTTTTGTCCCCTTTTCGGATTTACAAGTATATTTGCTCCTTCCAATTCTATCATGACCTCTGTTTCTCGTAACCTTATGAACAAAGATATGATATACTCATAAAAATCGGACTTCCGATTATTTGACATCGTAGGGATGCCACTTGGAATCCCGATTCAACAAGGAGAGGAATATGCCACAGGAAAAAAACGATCACACACATCATCACCATCATCACGAGGTTTCACATATGTCCGGGAAAAAGATCTTTTGGGTGACCGTTTTAAATGCCACCATCACAATCGCGGAATTTATTGGAGGCCTTATTTCCGGGAGTTTGGCACTTCTCTCAGACAGTCTGCACAATCTCAGCGATACTCTGGCCATCGCGTTAAGTTATGTGGCACATCGCATATCCTTACGCCCTAAGAACAGCCGAAAGACCTTTGGTTATAAACGGGCGGAGATCATTGCGGCCTTTGTCAATGCTTCTGTACTTTTCGCCATTTCCGGAATGCTTATTATTGAAGCGTTCAAACGATTTGCTAACCCGGAGCCTATCAATGGTATGCTCATGATGGTCGTTGCACTAATCGGGCTAGCTTCAAACCTTCTCTCAGTGTTGCTGCTTCAAAAAGACTCAAAGGGAAATATCAATATCAAAGCCAGCTATTTACATTTACTCAGTGATACTATCTCTTCTGTTGGCGTTGTAATCGGTGGAATTGCCATCAACCTCTGGGAAATCACTTGGATTGATCCCATTCTCACATTGCTGATCTCGGTTTATATCTTAAGTGAGACATTGAAAATCATTAAAAAGACAGTAGACATTCTTATGCAATCCTCACCGGATGTGGATTACGAACAGATCCAAAAAGAAATAGAAACCATAGACGAAGTGGTCAACATCCATCACGTTCACGCCTGGATGATTAACGAGCAATCAATCTTTTTCGAGGCACATGTGGATATGAAAGACATGCCCCTTTGTGAGGCAGAACAAGTCATTCAGAAAATCGAAAAGATTTTAAAGGCCAAATACGGCTTTACCCATACCACCCTTCAGGCTGAAGTGGACAGATGTGATAATAAGAATTTGTTTGTGTGAGGGGACAGGAACCCCTGGTTCACATACGCCAGCCTTATTTATTCTGGTGGCTAATACTCTTTAAAACTTCCTCATCCATCCCCGCTTTTTTTAAAAATCCCACAATCAGGTCTGTTTTTTCAGCCACATAGGAATCAATGTCATGGGGGTACTTTTTTGCCAATTTCTTTTTCAATTCGGAATAGGCAATGATCGCTTCCGGATGATTTTGCAAGTATGTTTTCAGTTTCAAATGGTTAGTAAGAGCATCAATGCCTTCCATACACACATACAGGTGATGTTCTCTCCAGTTTTTTTTATTACCATCATAGGGAACTTGTTCATCTTTTCGATCAAAGGACTCTCTTCCTTCAATTCCCCTTTGACCTGCATGAATATACCCCAGTTTTTCTAAGCGTTGAAGGCATTTTTGTCTATCTTTGGAAGTTTTCACAACGATATCCACATCAATAACGGGCTTTGCAGCAAGTCCTTCAATTGATGTGCTTCCCACATGGATAATCCGGCAGTCGATATCAGAGAGGTGTTTTTCATAGACTGCTTTCAGTTCCTGAAAATCCTCAGCCCATTGGGGGTTGTAATCTTCAACGATGATGGTTCTCAAAAGAGGACACCACCCTCGACTCGTCGGATGGATGTGATCTTTTCAAGCAACTCACGGCCATAGGCATCCACAGGTGAAAAAACATTGTCTACACTAACCCCACCATGATAGACATTTGAGTGAAGCAACAAGTCGGCTCCCAAGTAAAGACCCACATGTCCGGGAAAGTAAATCAAATCGCCAAATTGTTTTTCATCAGGGGTTATTTTTTTCAGTGTCCTTTCCTGTTGATCGGCATCTCTGGGGATAATCTTTCCCGCCAGATTGTACAACCTGCCCACAAGGCCGGAACAATCGGTACCAAAAGTGGTGGAACCTCCCCATAAATAGGGTGT
>CAZRYM010000211.1:0-3093 GCA_964604305.1 uncultured Thermotogaceae bacterium
AGTACGGTTCCGCCTTCATTCAAACCATATGATGATTCATCAAAATTAACCCTAAATTGATGATCTTCATTGAGTTGTACAATTCCCCGTTGATTTTCAAAATCATACACCGACCCCAGATATTCATACCACTGTTTTTTATTTGGGTTTCCGTCAACCGTCACCGTTGCACCTTCAAAAGTTGGCTTTTGACCTTTATCAGATGCTCTAAAGGCAAACTCAACATAATCGTCACTGCTGTTTCCAGCCTGTTGGCCTAAATGACCATCTGCAGTTGCCAATTGTGGGGCTTGTGTATCGATTAAGATATGTTGGATTAATTCTGTAGAATTATTGTTGGTATCGGTTGCGACAAATTGCACCTCTACAGAAGTTTCGGTGCCTTGTATGGCCGTCATGGACATGAGAATGCATAATTCATTTTTAAATGGATAGCCCGTGCATTCAGCAATCACATTTGTTGCCATGGTATCCGTACCACCTACGGTCACGGCGGCAACATCTCCAAGCAGGTTAAATTCCAAATCATCCGGATCATCGAAATAAGCGTCGGCAAAGCAGAAGGATGCCAACCCTGTGTCATTGTCAATCGTCAAGAGCCATGAATCCCCTAAAGAGACAAAATCACTGTTATCCAGGAAACTGATATTCACAAACTGCTTACGATAGAAGGTATTGTCAAAAAAGACTGTAAGTGATTCTGTGGAAGGTTTTCTTATTTCATCATTGGAACAAACGTTTGTACAACTGTCACAGCAGTCAATGGCTGTTACTGTTGAAGTTAAAGTTGCCCCATCCAAATCTCCCAATGCAAATAATACTGTGGCATCCAAAGAAGTGGTCTCTCCAAATACGATGGGATCTGAATAGGTGATGGTGCCATCAACCTGATTAGCACCGGTACCTATTGTAACTGTTTCAACACCCCAAGGTACATTTTCTATTGTCCAGCCAGTCATTTGCTGTCCCAGCTCATTAACCTTTTCCACAAAGAAAGACATGGTTGCCTGGCACAATGACTTGGTATCTTGTATATGAACAGGAATGGTCAAAAACTTCTTTTCCAAGTCGAATTGATGTGCCATGAATGTTATATCCGGCAAAGCAGCATCAAGTGTAAAGGAAACTGAAACAGGATCATATACAAAACTGCTGAAATGCTCATTGCAGGTAGACGTTCCATATACTGTTACTGTAGCAACTTTTGTGCATTCAGTTGCCATGGTAATCACAACATCCGTTGCTTCCCAAGTATCAAAATTGTATGTTGAACTGGTACTGACCATGGTGAAATCTCCGGCATATTCAAACACATAAAAGAATTCCGAGATCATGCCTTCAAGTTGCTCATCAAGATTGATCTCTATAGAATAAGCAACCGTAGCCGGTAACCCGGTATCCGCATCGATGTAGACATAATCACCATCGTCGATGGTTCTGTCACACATATTGACATCGATTTGCGGTATTAAAGTAATTTCTTTGATTTCGAGTGTTTTTTCAACACTTTTTGAAGAGCTTCCGGAAGATTGTGCGTTGATCAACCAATTCCCAACACCAAGTGTGTTCGTTTCAAGGGTGAAAACCGCCTTGCGATTGGCATCCAAATCCCTCCAACCTGCAGGTGGTGCGATTTGCAGATAATCCTGATCTGATACCAGTTTTCCAAACAAGGCGACTTTGTCAATATCAGGATCATAAGCCGTTACTGTAGCAGTTATAATACCACAGTTATAAAGACTGATATCAGATAGTTCCAATCCAATACCTGATGGTGCTTTAAACGTTTTTTCATCTTCACCGTCAGCTAAAGCGCCCTGTTGGCTGGCTGTAACTTTCAGAGAATAAGTTTTTCCGTAATCCAATACCCCTGCTGGCAGTTGATAACTCCAGGCATTTCCCGTTCCCTTTACCCCGGAACCTGTGTGAATTTGTTCATCATTTTCAGAGATGATGACATCACATTCATCAACCTCGAAAGCCCTTGCTTGAGATTCTGTAAGTGTCCCCGGTTCAGCTGTCCATTCAATGGTTGGTGTGAGACTGTTTGCAATCTGGCCTTCCAAAGGATAGGTTATGTCAACCGTTGGTGCATCATAAGCGATATCTATAGTAAAGTTTTGGCCACTAATCCATCTGGACTCTCCCTTGTCATTGCGTGCTCTGACTTTCCAACTGTACTCCCCCGGATAAGGTGCGGTCCAGTTATGAGAAGTACCATTTACGATCGTTTCATCAGGAAAAGAGACTATTCTTTCATTGTGATCAGCAGCTACCAAATCTACCGATAAAAGATAGCTGGTTGCGTTATTTACAGCATCCCAACTCAATGTCACCGTCATTCCATCCACTTGTGGTGTTTTTGGTGCAGGTGGAGTCAATCCGGTAATTAAATCAATACACCCCACTGTAAAGAAAGAAACGAATAAGACAAGAAAAAATACTAAAACAAAACCCTTTTTCATAATTACCCCCCCAGTTTTTTTACTTAAAAAGATTTACAATAGTGAACTAAATAGCTTGGTTTACCCTTTTTTTATTATAGCATACAATATCATTTTTCCTCCAACAAACAATCCCGTTTTTTGATTAACGGGATTGTTTGAAATTGAACTATTTATTTTATTGTACTTTTTTCTATCTGCTTTCAGAGACCTTTATTATTTGTCCTTCAAGGGTGGAAGTCCCCTCGTTTCCATAACCGTCAGCTGCTAATATCTCTAATTGAATCATATCCTCGCTATCCAGGGATACACTCATAGAAAGGGGATCTATCATCCAGATGCGACTCCCTTCCGTAAGGCGTTCGATATGTTCCTTTGAATAATAGACAGGTAAAAACCTTTCTGAATCATCTTCTGAATTCTTCAGTACCGTTACTGTTGCTCCTTTTGGAAATACCCCTTGCACTTCATCTTCTGCCCTAAAGGCAAATTGAAGCCCATCATTTCCCGGGCCTTTATTTCGTTTGAGCCCTTGAACGTGTGTTAATACCGGTGCTAAAGTATCCACATTAATCGTTTGAGTTGCAATTCCCAGATTAAAATTTTCATCTATAGCCATAATAGTAAATGTTGCTGCAGCTTCCGTTGC
>CAZRYM010000212.1:0-3052 GCA_964604305.1 uncultured Thermotogaceae bacterium
GCCTTGGGTTGGACACGATCTCATCCGTGGGGCCAATCTCCGCAAAATGACCGGCATACATGATCATGATGCGTTCAGCGATTTGATAAAGGATGGACAAGTCATGGGTGATGAAGATGGCCGAACCGGTGATACCCTCGTCTCTTAATTTTACCAGCATATTTGCCACGAAACGCTGTGAACTCACATCCAAGGCAGATGTTATTTCGTCAGCAATAATGAAATCCGGATCCAGAATGGTAGAGATAACCATGATCATTCGTTGTTTCATGCCTCCGGATAATTCGATGGAATATCTGTCTAAAGCCGATGGATCCAGGTTGATCATGTCCAGCCGCTCTTCCACTTTTTTGAAAAATTTCCTGTTCGGTCTGATCCCGTGTTCTCTAACAAGGTCTGAGATAAAGATTCTGATCTTTTTCGTAGGACTGAAGGCATCCAATGCGTACTGAGGAATAATAGAGATGTTTTTCAATCTCATTTTTTTGAATTGTTTTTCACTGAGCTTCATGATGTCTTTCCCCAGAAGTTTTGCCTCCCCGGAAACATATTGTAACGGTTTTTTTCTTAAAATCAGGGCACTGGCCAGTGTACTTTTCCCGCAGCCGGACTCACCGGCAATCCCGAGGATTTCTCCTCTTCTAACGTTAAAGGTCACCCCATCAAGGGCTTTGACATCTCCTTTTAGTATTTTGTAATACGCTTTCAGGTCTTTTATTTCCAATACGTTTTCCGACATAGGCTACATCTCCCTCAGTCTTGGATTAAACACCTCATCCAATCCGGTGTTTATAAAGTATAAAGAAACGATTAATATGGTCAATAACAGTCCGGGTAGAATCGCCCACCACCACAGTCCAAGCTGTATGGCATTCCAGTTTACGGCATTTTGCATCACCAGCCCAAGTGATATTCCCTGAGTGGGTCCAAGTCCAAGAAATTCAAGGCTGACTGCAGCCAGAATCGTACCGGTGAACTGAATGATATAAACCATAAAGACATATGAAAACATATTTGCAGCAATATCCTCCGCAATGATCTTTGTGACCGGTGCGGCCGAGATCCTTGACAGGTTGACAAATTCCTGATTTTTAAGTGACATGGTCTGTGAGCGTACTGCCCTGGCAGTCCATGTCCATGCCGTCAACCCGATAATCACACTTTGGCTCAATATTCCCCTATAGGGCAAATAGGCTGAGAGTATAATCAGTAGCGCCAATGTGGGTATGACCAAAAAGATATTGGTGATCATCATTAAAACCTCATCGGTTAACTTGCCACTGTAATATCCGGCGAGAAATCCGATGATTAAACCGACAAAAGTGGCAATGGTGCCACCCACAAATCCCACGATGAAAGTGGATCTCAGGCCATAAACAACCCGAGTAAAAACATCTTTGCCCATGAGTGTGGTACCAAACCAAAATTCCTTGGAAGGGGGCATATATCCGGGACCGGCAAATTCTTCATAATCGTATTTTGCAATCATGGGCCCGAAGATGGCCAAGGCCAGGATGGACATAAAAATAATCAGACCAAAGATAACTTTCCCGTTGGTAACTGCAAAATAGAGGTTTTCATGTTTTTTCCAAAATTCACTCTTTGCCATGACCTACACCTCCCCCGAATAGGAAAATCTGACTCTCGGATCAATAAACATGTAAATGATATCCACCAGAAAATTAGCCAGCAAAACAAAAATAACGATGAACAGGAAGCATCCCTGGACAAGGAAATAATCCTGATTCAAAATCCCTTTAAGCAGGACATACCCCAATCCGGGATAAGAAAACACGATCTGAGTCGTTAAAGCTCCTGCGACGATATTTCCAAGTCTTATTGCCAGTCCGGTAACCTGTGGAAGCACACCGTTTCTAAAGGCATATTTTCTAATCAATTTTTCAGAAGCGCCAAGAGATTCCATATATTTAGAATAGTTGGAACCCATCTCATAGATGATCATATTACGCATGCCAATGGCCCAACCACCCAACTGAACCAAAAACAGCGTTAAAAATGGCAGGAACCAGTGATGTAAAAAGTCAACAATGAAGGCAAAATTAAACCCGGGCCTCATTGTGGAACTGTAGGCACTGTTGATTGGGAACCAGGGAAGCTGAACACCGAAGAAAAATACCACAACCACGGCAAACCAAAAATAAGGGGATGAGGTAAGGAAATAGAAAAATGGCATGGTGTATTTATCCGCTTTCTTGTTAACGCCGGAAAAGGCCCCCAGTTTATTTCCCACAATCCAACTTAATAATATAGAGGGAACGAGTAACAATATGTCGAAGATAATGGCCTGTTGAATAATATTCATTACCGGTTCGGGAAAGGCATATATACTCGTACCAAGATCGCCTTTAAAAAGTGAGCCCCAGAAATTGAAATACTGTTCAAGCAGTGGTCTGTCCAATCCAAAGGAAGCCGTTATCTGCGCCTCAATGATTTCTCGCCCGCCTTCCATTCCCTGGAAACGAGAAAGGAGCATTTGAATGGGGTCTCCCGGCATAAATCGGGGAATCGCCCAGTCAATTGTAACTGCAAAAAAGAATGTAATCAGGTAAATAAATATTTTCTTTCCGAGGTATTTTTTCATCGTTGTTAAACAACTCCTCTCTATAAATCAAAAGGCCCTTAAAAGGGCCTTTTGATCAAGGCATTATATTCTATTATTCAAGCTCTATAAGCATTTCTATAAAGCCAAACTGCATTTTTCCTGCCCAACAACAGGGATATCCTGTTGGATTGGTCTCTGTCGGCCAGTTTGTCCATACATCAGTTGTCATCTGTGCCCACAGTCCGTTATACCAAAGAGGAATGGAGGGCATTGCTTCGAGAAGTTTTGCCTGTATCTGTGATGCCTTTTCCATAATGCCCTTGTCTGAATCTTGCATGATATTAAACTCATCGATTAGAGTAAAGATTTCCGGATCGTTGTATCTGCTGTAATTACCATCTGTTACGATTTCTCCGTCGATCTCATCGTTAACTACCCAGTTCCAGTAACTGAATGGTGTCGTGGTTCTTGAGGAACCGAAGTTGTTGA
>CAZRYM010000213.1:0-2970 GCA_964604305.1 uncultured Thermotogaceae bacterium
CTTCTGATTGCGCTTAAATCATTTTGAAATTGTGTCTTGTCGGCCCGTACCTCGACGTATATCCCGCCTATTTTGGTGCTCATTTGCTTTTTGGCCCCTTTTCAATTCTTTGCTTGCCTATAAAATACCGGCCCAACATAACCACTTTTTCAAAACAATCTCGCCTAAATTCGACCCCATATAATCCCATGGCTTCATGTATCGCCATTTGATTTAAAGCAACGGCGCCACCCATCCCCACAATAAGTTGGTCATGGACTACAAAATATATTTTTTCAGCGTCTTCATTTTCAGGCAATGCGTCAGGCAAACATTTTTTGCAGTCCATGGTGTCCCAACTATCGCCTTTTAGCTGCTTGCATCTTTCACAATCTGGCTTTTCTTTGATTCTTTCGATCCGCTCGGTAAGTTTTTTTTTATCATCGTGACGCGGTCTTCTTCTTCTTCATTTAACCTTGTCAGACAATTGTTGACAAACTGCGCGAACCCGACGTTGTTTTTCATCAAAAAGAGCTTTGTTTCTGTGTCGCATATTAGCGGCCTGCCGTCGTCGTCTTCCAGCTTATCCCAGCTAACGATGGAATAATCCCATACCATCTCAGAAAAAAGCTCATCGTCTGTGTCAAGTATTTCAAACCTTTGACCATGCTTGAACTTTTCGCGTTTTTTAACGCATCGTTTTTGGATTTCTGATCTGCGTTCCTGGTTCAGTGCCCGGATGCTGATCTCTCCGCTTTCCGGATCATCTTCGTTGAACTTAAACCAAACCCCTGGATTGGGGTCTTTCGTTGAAAAAACTGTTGCCATAATCTTACTTTGCTCCTACTCCCAATTTATTTTAAAAAAGGCCGGGTCCGGTGGGGAGCGGTCACCGGAACGCCATGGCTACCCGGCCAGATCGTTTAAACCAAAACCATTACGCCGGAAACTTTCCCGGTGAAACTGACAGTTCCCAATCCTGACTTATCCATACCAACATTGAACGCCGTGATGGTCACTGATGACAGTTTTGTCGGCGCACCTGTTGTCAAATTTGGACTGAAATATCCGGTTGATTGACACGGTGTCCAGTAGCTCGTATTGTCAATATACAACCTCAAATCTGTGAGGTCGGAGTTGTACAGATTAGCCTGCTGCAAAGCCTGTTGTCCGGTTGTATCTGTTGGCTCATAGTGGCCGTTAAAGCTTATTGAACCGCCATCTTTCATGCCGTATTCAAACTTTTTCCATGTATCGCCAAACGCAGAGGCATCGAACTCCTCGACTTGAATACCATCAAGCGACCATGTGCCAATGCCAACAACAGAATTGGCCCCCAATGTCACTTTCCCGTCTTTACCAGGTAACGCCATAATAATCTCTCCTTACTTTCATTAAAAAAAACAAACTTATTTAACTCTTGCGTTCATAGTTTTGCATATTTGATGAAGTGTTTTATTAACAACCATTGTTGTGAGGTGACCAACTTCAATGCTTGTATCAATGAAAATATTAACACCTTCTTTCCGTGCCTTAGAACAAAATAAAATATCTTCACCTACTGGTTTTCCATCTTTCATCGTAAATTCAAACCACGGCTGGTTTACTTTCAAAAAAACATCCATATCAAACAGTAAACACCCTGTCCCTGTTGCATCGACTTGGATAAGTTCTCCAGAGTACATTTCATCGTCTGGTACTGATTGATATGTTCCTATATCTCCACGCAAAAAAATAGGATCGAACGGCATCCACCGCCTATGCACCCTAACCCCACAAACATCTTTCCCGTGTGACATCAATTTTTTAAGGGTGTCGGTTGGGTATATTTGATCCGTGTCAAGCATTAAAAGATGGCTGCATCCTTCATCAAGAGCTTGCTGTACAAGACTGTTCCTTGCGTCTGCAAGTGATCCAGTCCATGGGCCATGAGGAAATTGTGGGACCAATAAAGTATATTGATCAGGTTTTTCCATACAAGCAAATGATGTGAAGAATTGAACCGGCACCATATCATCAACAAGCGGAAATCCTACGGCTACCCCACCCTTTTTCCTTGCTCTTTTGCGCTTATAGTATACCGTCTTGTCATGCTTACACCTATTTGCTGAATAGCTTTCTTCATAAAAATGATCTACGGTTCCTTGGTTTACAGGGTGGTGATGCTTAACTCTTGCATCTTCCGCAAAAAACCATTTACCATGCTCATTCGCTATATCAAAAAGTTCGTCGTCGCACCAGCAATGCTCGTATTCCTCAGAAAAGAATACATTTTCTGGCAGGATATCAAGCATTTTACGATGTGCAATCCAATGTGCCTTTGGATTACCTGGCTGAGTGTTTAAACCAATAACACCCCAGCCTATTTCATTGATTGCATTTTCAATTGAACTTTCTGACCCATCCAAAAGTTCTGTATCGTCACCCAAAAACATTACCCATTCACGTGTTGCTTCCTTTGTAAGGAGATTAACCATTTTTGGGCATCCGATCCGTTCTGTATCTATCCTTGAAACTATTTCAGCACCAGGCAGATGCTTATTGATTGAATCAATACACCGATTTGCTGATTCCGGCCTTACAACCGGGATAATTACACTGATTTTATTCCCGATCATTATTCCACCGCCTTGTGGACCACAAACAACATGTCGTCATATCTGCCCTTTGATTGTTTGCAATCAATAAAAAATGAGCTTTTCCTGTATTCTTCCGGGACCAATTTGAGCAAGTCCTCTTGATTAATTTCAGGCTGAATATCTTCTACGATTAACAATCCACCAGGCTTTACTTTATCAAGATACCATGTGACAAAAAACTCAACGTCCTGCACAGTATGAGACCCATCGTCAATTATGATGTCGTATTTTCCAAGTACTGACAGCATTTCGTCAGTGTATGCGTTACCGAAGAACACTGCTACACCATCCAGAGCAGCATTAACGGCCTGATTTTCTATCCCATGGATTTCAGACCCTGGCTGAAAAAAGT
>CAZRYM010000214.1:0-2966 GCA_964604305.1 uncultured Thermotogaceae bacterium
TTGCTTCTCAAATTCCATAACAGTGATGTTCCTGTTAGAGTGTTTAGACCCCCCCGCCGCAAGCGGCCCTCCCCCCAAAGGGGGGAATTCTCATCTGCAAGGTTTTTCGCCAAATTCCTTAAAAAACCTTACAGCTAAATCGGAGAAAATGCTCTGTAAAGCTTTATTGATAAGGATTCTGGGTTTTTCAGCAGGCCCTAATTAAAGACTTTTACAAAATGATAATTCTGCTATGATTTTATTTAATGTGATAAAATCTAATTAGTTGAAATAACAAGAGGTGAATGACTGTGATTAAATGCAAAAACTTAACCAAACGCTTTGGTAATAAAGAGGCCGTAAAAGGTCTGAATTTGGCTATTGAACCGGGTATTATCTATGGTTTTTTGGGTACTAACGGAGCGGGAAAAACCACTACGATCAAAATGCTTACGGGACAGGTTCCCATTACTTCGGGAGAGGCTGAAATTCTTGGAATGAATGTGAAAACGGATGAGATAAAAATAAAAAGCAAAATCGGCATTGTGCCTGATGAGCCCAAAATTTATCCCTTTTTTACAGGATATGAATTTATAGAATTTATCTTGGATGTTTTCAACAAGAATGACAAAGAGACCAGAACAAATTATGATGAATTATGTCACGCCTTTGATGTGGATTTTTTGCATACCCCCATTGCCGAGATGTCCCATGGGATGAAGCAAAAAGTGATGGTGATCAGTGTGCTCATGCGAAAACCGGAGGTTATTTTTCTGGATGAACCTACAGTGGGATTGGATGCCAGAAGTTCCAAGATTCTCAAAGATCTTCTCAGGAAAATGGCCAACAATGGGGCCACCATTTTCTTAACCACTCATGTTTTGGAAATTGCCCAAAAAATGTGTGACAAGATAGGCATCCTTGATGATGGCAAACTGTTGGCAGAGGGAACTATGGAGGAGCTGAGAAAGCGTGTTAAGATGGATGACACAACTTCTCTGGAAGACCTTTTCCTGGATCTCACCGGGCAATCTGATGATGTTTTAAAGATTGTGGAAGCCCTTTAGGAGTGAAGATGAATGTTTAAAGAAATCGCATTATTGTTCAGGCATAAGGTGTTTTTAAAAAATTCCACCTCCCAAAGAAAGCGAAAATTCAGTGTGTTGTATTTGATAGGAATGTCTGCCTTTTTCCTTTTCTTTATTACCCGCATGTTCGACGATGTATACACCCAGCTCTCTCAGATTGTTGTAGAAGGGATCAATTATGGTGATGTCTACATCAACTTCCTGCTTACTTTGATCGCACTCTTTTTTGTCATCAGTTTTGCCAGTATGATGTCTTTCCAGTTGAAGAGAAATGAGGAGATCGAGTTTCTTTTAACCCTTCCCATTCGAAAAACTTCGATCGTCACGTATCAGCTGTTGACATCGGGTATTTCCATGTTTTTTTCTCTAATCATGTTTCTTTCCCCTGTGATTGTCTATCTTTCCAGAAGGCCCCTCAACGAGATCATCATTGGAACCGTTGGAATAATCATTAACTTAGTCTTTTTGATATTACTGGGAGCGGTTATCGCTGTCCTGTTCAGCAGGACTGGTTCTCAAAAGACTGCAAGAGTCATGCTGATTGTTGTGAATATGGGGATGGGCGCTATTTATATCCTGATGTTCCAGATATTACCTAACAGCCTCTCTTCTCCTGAAGCCTTTCCTGAAGCGCTTATTAAGGCCAACGAGTTTTTTGGTTCGATTTACAACCTCTTTATTTTGGGGTTGAACGGAGCGGATAATCTTTTATACCTCATATTTCTTATATTTTTAACGGGTATCTTTGCTTATTTTTACTACCTGTTGTCCGATAAGATGACCTTTCAACAAGGCGGATCGACAAAGGCAAAGAAGAGAAAAGACAAGGGACTTCAAACTAAATCCAATATGATTCTTAGGAAAGAGTTGATCCTTTATAAAAGACATGAGCAGTTAATTTACTATATCCTCTATCCCGTGGGTTTTGCCATCTTTATGGGTATTGTCAACGGGAACATCTTTTCAGCTATATACATGGTTTCTATCATGGGACCCTTGTTTATCGCCATGCAGACTTCTTTTTCCATGAACCTGGAAGGAACCAGTATTGAAACCACCCGGATGCTTCCCATCAGTCTGAAAAAATACGTTCAAACGAAATTGTTTGTTCCGGTGGGTTTAAACGCCATTTTGCTGTTGATCACATTTATAGTGTTTGCCATTGTTTTAGATGCAACCTTGTGGAGTTTTGTGTTGATCCCGTTTATTATACTGCTGGAAATCCTTGCGGCGGTTTCAGGCGTTTATTTTATTCTGAGACGAGAACCGCAAAAGTTGAACAATCCGGGGGCTTTTTTAAGGTCCGGAGCCTTTTTAATTCAGTACCTGATGTTGATGGTCCTATCCTTGCTGACTCTAGTACCTTTGAGTATTATCATTCTTAATACCGATCCGATTCAATCCACTCTTATTCAAGCACTGATGCTGGCTGCAGGTTTTACTGGAGCGGGTGTAGCGGTTATTTTGAGTTTGAGATTTTGGAAGCATATTAAACGGCTGATTTTGGTTTGGGAGTAATTATAGGATTTTGAGCTCAAAACACTTAGGAGGAATACAATGAGAAAAAAGGTTTTGCTTTTTTTTATCATATTGACAATTTTTACCGTCGTTTTATTCAGCAATAACTCCTTGGATGACTTTGATATCCAAGGTCACAGAGGGTGTAGAGGACTCTATCCGGAAAACACGATAGCCGGTTTTACATATGCCTTGGAAGAAATTGGTGTGGATACATTAGAACTGGATGTAGGCATAACAAAGGATATGGTATTGGTTGTCAACCATGATACATATCTGAATCCGGATCGGACGATGAAAGACGGGGAGTTTATTCAGGAAAAGAGTTACATTAAAGACTTAACGCTGAGCGAAATCAAAAAATACTCTGTGGGGAGGCTT
>CAZRYM010000215.1:0-2907 GCA_964604305.1 uncultured Thermotogaceae bacterium
TCTGTATTTAATGGCTCTTGGATTCATCCAACTGCCAAATACGGCGTTGATGGAAGCCCAAAGTTGTTCATGAGGATCCTGTGGAAATGCCTTACCTTCGTCTTTATATACTTTTTTGTACAGCTCGATAACTCGTTTGAGATCTTCTGTATCCAAGTCAGTATCCAATTTAACGCCTTTTTCTTCTTTAACAGTATCTAACGCCTGTTCAAACTTCGCATGAGGAAGTTCCAATGCAACGTCTCCGAACATTTGCATGAATCTTCTGTAAGAGTCATATGCAAATCTTGGATTTCCTGATTTTTCAGCCATTGCTTCTACTGTTTTGTCGTTGAGACCCAGATTCAAAATCGTGTCCATCATACCGGGCATGGATACGGCTGCTCCTGATCTTACAGATACGAGTAAGGGATCGTTTTTGTCTCCGAATTTCTTACCGGTATCTTTTTCGAGTAGTTCCATAGCCTCTTTAACCTGTGCATCTATTTCTTCAGGATATTTTTCGCCATGGTCAAAATAATACTTACATACCTCTGTTGAAATCGTATATCCCGGTGGTACGGGAATACCAATGTTGATCATTTCGGCAAGGTTGGCACCTTTTCCGCCGAGGATCTCTTTCATCTGAGATCCGCCTTCAGATTTACTTTTTCCAAAGTAATAAACCCATTTCTTGGCCATCTGATGTGTTCCCTCCTTGTTAATCAAAATTTATATACTGCTATTGCCATTACGTTGAAGTTTGTTGTCACAAACATTTTTCATCATATTATACCATAGACGTTTTACATTGTATTTTTATGTTAATGGTTTTTTAGTGAAAAAAGTTGCATCAAACAATACCCCGACGAAGCGGGATATGATGAGTTTTTTAGCTGCTCTAAAAGTTCATAACTTGAACTTGGCAATGAGCTCCGAAAGCGTTTCAGATAAATTCTCCAATTCTGTTGATAATTCATTTAACTGAATGGCTGTATTTGACGATTCATGAATTTGTTCAGTAATATGATCCATTTTTTCTGACACTTGAATCATTGAATTAGAGGAATTTTCCATTGCCGTTGCCATTTCCTCAGAACTCGCACTTTGGATTAATGAGGATTCAGTCAAGTCTTTAATTCCGTTAGTAATCTTCTCAACAGACTGGTAGATCAGGTCAAATTCATTTGCAATTTTATCCTTTCCATCCACCACGTCCTGATACAATGCGGTACTCTGCTCAACCGCAACTTTGGCGTTTTGAGATCCTTCATCTATCTCATTTAAAATACTGGCTATATTACTGGAAGCCTGTTGACTTTCCTCTGCAAGCTTTCTGATCTCATCTGCTACAACAGCAAAACCTTTCCCTGCTTCACCGGCTCTTGCCGCTTCAATTGCTGCGTTTAATGCTAGAAGATTTGTCTGCTCAGAAATGGATGAAATCGTTTTGACTATATCCTGAACGTTGTTTGATTTGGTGGCAACAGTCTCTACGATTTCCCTGGCATGAGCATTTTGCCTTTCCACATGATTAATCTTTTCTGACTGAGTCTTTAATTCATCCCGTCCATTCTTTACTGATTTCTCAGTATTGGAAATTTCCCCGGATAATTTTTTTGCCGTCTCAGAAATGATGTTAGCGCTGGAAGCTACTTCCTGGATACCGGAAGTTACTTCTTCTATTGATGAAGAGGTGTTTTCGACGAATTCTTCAATTGACCTGGACTCATCTTGCAGTTTTTTTGTTCTTCCGGCCATTGATTGAGATGAAGAAGACAAGCTTTCAGAAGATTGTTTAATATTATATGATGCACTTTGTATATCATGCATTAGACTTTTGAATTTTACTACCATCGCTTTTAATGAATCTGAAATTTGCCCAATTTCGTCATTGGTTTTTCGGCTAAATATCACGTTTAGATCACCGTCTCCAAACTGTTCAACACCAACTTCAAGGGTTTTAATTGGTTTTGTTATCGAATTACCCAGTAAGTAAGCTGTAAGAACAAAAATAGCCGTAATAATGCCGATGATCACCAAAACAATGATAATCATATGATTAACATCTGCGTATAATTCATCAATGGGTGCCACCACACCCAGTGACCAATTGGGAGTTCCTGGCACCGGACAATAAATCAGGCTGCTGGTTACACTATCTGAATCTTCAATCAATTGAATGCCTGATTTACCCGCTCTCATATCTTTCCCGGCCTCATTTAATCCTTTAAACCCCGCCTTATCACTTTCCAAAACATTCAAATCCATTACATAAGAATCATCCTTATGGGCAATGATCAATCCATCACCGTCCGCAACAAAACCATATCCAATCTCTCCGATCTTTATTTTCCCCGCTATCTGCGAAAGGGTTTCAAGGTTGACTAATCCTCCCACAATACCGATGGCTTCTCCTGAAGGATCAGGCACTCTGTGTACGATGGCAAATACAGGATTACCAGTTAGTTCAGAAATAAAGGGATTTGAAATGACATACTTTTCTCCATTCATAATGGCTTTAAAAAACGGCTTGTCCGCATAATCAATGTCCACATAATCAGCGGTTATGCCAATTCCATCCTCTTGGGCGACAAAAAGGCTTTCAAATATATCGCCTATGATTTCCTTATTGGTGAACAGGTAGTTGGAAGAATACTTCAACTGCATCAGTTGTATCGTGTTGGTATTTGACAGTAATTCAATTTCCTTAACACCAGTCATCAGCCATTTGTTCATCTCATCGGCTCTTCCATTAACAATTTCCCGTGAAGATGTTTCGATTTGAACTGTTAGCGCTTCACGGACATTGATGAAAATATAAAAAGTCAAGACACCCATACAAATGATTGTTATTAACAAAATCCAGAGGATAATCTTGGTTTTAATGCTTTTAAGAGTTCCTAAACGCATCTTACACCTCACAAA
>CAZRYM010000216.1:0-2891 GCA_964604305.1 uncultured Thermotogaceae bacterium
TCGAACCGGGTGACACGTTAATCATCCGCGAAGGCGAATACATCTTGCGCCAATTTCCCGATGATATACTAACCATCCCATCCGGAACAGTGCAAAAACCAATCGTGGTAAAGGGTGAAGGGGTGGGTAAAACGATTTTAAAGGGAGATGATAATCTGTTCGCCATGATTATCCTGGACGGTGTCAGCCATGTTACCATTTCCGACATGGAGCTCACAAACAACCATTCCGGATGGATTAGAGACGGGATTTGTGGTGTCAATGAACCTCTGCATACAATCAATCTTAAAAACCTTTATATCCATCACATCGATGAATTCGGGGTGAATTTTAAAGATGTTGAGAATCTGAACATCGACAACTGCACCATTACCTATTGCGGATTTGGTTCAATAGGAGGGCCATATGGAGAGATAGGATGGAGAAATTGCAATATCACAAACAGTTCGTTATCTTATTCCGGTCATTACTACAGAGGACTGTTGGATAACCCTGACCTCCCCTATGGCCGTCCCGACGGCATTGGTCTTGAACCCTCTGTAGGCCCTGTAACAGTCGAAAATTGTATCGCAGAACACAACAGGGGAGACGGTATCGACCTGAAAAATCAAAACAGTACTGTTTCAAAATGCATCGTAGCCAATAATTACGCAGACGGTGTCAAACTCTGGGGAAACAGCTCCATTGTTGAAAACTGCCTGATATACGGCACCGGTGACGGAGACCTACAATCTCCCTGGTGTCCTTTGGTGATTGAGCAAAAAGAAGAACCAAACGCTCAATTCACAATCAAAAACTGTACCATACATGACAACCCTCAAAGGCGTTCTTACTCTATCTATTCACAATACAACGATCCTACGCCTCTCGTTTTAACCATCATCAACTGCACCTTCTCAGATTCCTACGGGATGGCGTATTTTGGCGAAAACGTTGAGCTAACCATAAAAAACTCCAATTTCCATGCCCCCAATAGAGACGAACAAATCGTCTACGCTGGAGTTGAGTATACCCCTGAAGAATTAGCTGACTGCTTCTTTGGCGAAGGAATCATCTCTACTGACCCACAATTCATTAATCCCGTCTGGGGTGGAAACGAAGGAAACTACAAACTAAACCCAACGAGTCCCCTGATAGATTCAGGAACCCTGGAAGGGGCACCCATCCAAGATTTGGAATCCACACCCAGACCACAAGGTGCAGGTGTAGATATCGGGGCTTTCGAGCAATAAAAAACGCCTCCCTAATTTAATAAACCTCTTGACAATTCTTTTATTTATGTTTATAATGTGAGTATACTCATATTGCTATAAAGCAATTATAAAATTAGGAGGAATCATGTCTGCTCGAATTAATAAAAACGAACAGGAAAAAGTACGAATGGATATTCTTGAAGCTGCTTATAAACTTTTCTCAAAAAATGGTTATGAAGATACTAAAACAAAGGAAATAAGTGAACAGGTGGGGATTGCTGAGGGAACGTTGTTTAACTACTTCTCCTCAAAGGCCAATCTTTATATGGAAGCCATGTTGGAGAATATTGATTTATCCGATACTGTATTAATAAACGAAGAGATTACAAGAGAAAACATCATTGAAATCATATTTGAATACATCACAAAAAGTTTTAAAATCATCTTTAAGCTGCCGAAAACGGTTATCAAAGAGATTCTTCATCTTTCGACCTATTTATCCAAAAAAAAGCGAAAGATTTTCGACAAATTTGCCGCAACAGATTTTAAAGCCATTGACGAGTTGGAAGGATTATTAAAGCAAATGAATGAAAAAGGGTTTCTCGATGAAATCGATTCAAAAACTGCCGCTTCAACTGTCTTTGCCGCAGTCTTTTTTGAACTCCTCCTTTATACCTATGAAGATCATTATGACAAGGAAGCAATGTTGGCCTCCTTAAGGAAAAAAGTGGAACTAATCATCACCCCATACATCAGATAAGATTGTCTTTTACGGCAATACTATAAAATTTAGAATTCTTGAGCTAAAAGACAGGAATTCAAAAAAAGTGAGGTGTTATATGAAAACGTCGAAAAGATTAAAATTCACTTTAGTCATACCGGTTCTGATCTTTATGAGTGTCATGTTTATGGCAACACATTGTGATGATTATAATCGCGAGATGCTCTTTAAACTGGTGGGTGATGTCCCCGAAAAAGTTTACAACTGTGTGGAAGACACTTGTGAAATTACCGTACAAATAGCAACAGATCGTGTTATTGATGCAATAAGAATAAGGCGTGATGGAAATCCCGGTTATGACGTACTTCCTTTCGAGATATTAGAAGATGATGATACATACCAAGTCACCATCACTTTAGAAAGGGGCGTAAACAATATTACTCTAAAAGGATTAAGTGGTCTTGATTCTTCCGAGTTGTCTTTCACCATCGAATGTGTGTGCCCGGAGGAAGGTGCACCTGAAATATCATGGGATCCTGACAAGCCGCCAACGGATACCACCACAGAAGATACGGCTAAACTCAATATCACCTCCGATAAGGAACTGGATGCTTTGAAAGTCACGACCAACGGCCAAGAGCAAGTTACTCAAAACCCTGAAGCTGAACAAGACGGGGATGCGTTTAACTATGAAGCAACGGTAGAACTCCAAGATGGGGACAATGAGATTGAAGTTCAGGGGGAAAATCCAGTTGGGCCTTCAAACTCCATTCAGCATAAGATCAAAAAAGGACAGCCCCCTGTCATCGACTTTGCTGAGCAGCCTCCGTCAGAAGTCAACAATTGTGTAATGGACGAATGCGAAGTGACGATTTCAATCGTCTGTGAAAACGGATGCGATCAGATAACCCATCAGGTGGGGGATAATCCACCATTAACCAGCGAAGCAACCCCGAATCCTGATGATTCTTATTCAG
>CAZRYM010000217.1:0-2883 GCA_964604305.1 uncultured Thermotogaceae bacterium
GTCTATTGTCTATTTTATCAGATTGGAAATAAAATACAAAGGAAATTGTTACATTGAAAAACAGAGAATCTTCGGGGACATATACCGCGGGAACAAGGCCGGTGATACGTGGTCAAAATAAACATTGACCTTTAAGTTTTCCCTTTAGAAAAACTTCACGTTTTATTATTTGTCCCCACTTACTTTTTTTAGACTGTTCATTTGAAGAAAATGAAAAGGGGCAGTTCGAGAATTGCCCCTACGGGTACAGTTTATTTGTTTTGCTGGGGTTTCAAAACCACTCTCGCTTTTCGATTATGAAGAGCGGGATATTCCGCTGATAGAATCGGAGATAAATTATGTTGTTTTCCTGGTCAATGTAGGGCAAAAGTAGCCACGAAGCCTATGTGGTCTGATATTTAATTTTGAGGGATTTTAGGTATTATGATGGTTGTTTTTTCCGGATGGTTACTTTTACCCACCGAACCCTTTACCAGTATTTATTTAGTTTTTCCGCATAAAGTTTTTGTCTAACCTAAAGATTCACTCATTAAAATGAAAATCCTTACCGGAACATCAGTAAATTCTAGTAAAAAGGCATTAACATAGAAAAGGCGAAATCGATCGTTATGAATTTCATATGAATAGAACCGTTGTAAATATTTTAAAATTCGATTTCTTACGTTAAATTATTTTGTCTTAGATGTAAAATACATAAATAATTATGGAATAGATGTTATAATATATCATAAAAAAAGATCATCACACAATAAAACATTATGGGGGTTATCTGTATGGCAAAGCTGGAAATCAAGAGTATTAAAACGAAGTTGTTACTTTATTTTATTCCCATTACCGTGGTGGTTCTCGTGGCTGCCGCTTTTGTTATTGGGTTGATTGCAAGAAACAGAACAACTGAACTAACTGAGAATCTTACCACTGAAATCGTTATGGCCAGTAATATGAGTGTTGAAGAGTGGTTGGTTGGTTTAAGAAACGAACTGGATAATCTGGCTATCACAAATGTCGTGAAAAGTATGGATCCGGAGCAATTTGTCCCCAGATTGAAGACTGTTATTGAACAAAACAAAGGGCTTTATGAAACGGCTTTTGTTGCGTTTCCTGATGGGAAGGCGTACACTGAAACTGCAGCTGAAGTAAATATAAATACTAGAGACTATTTTATTAAAATTATCAGAAATGGTGCGGATTTTGCAATTAGTAACGCTTTGTTGTCTAACGCAACCGGGAACCCCGTGTTCGTTGTGGCAGTTGCTGTGAAAGAAAACAATAAAACGGTTGGTTTATTGGGAATCACTGTCACTTTAAATGAGCTCGCAGAAAAATTGAACCAGATCAAGATTGGAAAGGAAGGATATATCTTTTTAGCGGATGGAACAGGTTTGACTATTTCACATCCCGACGAAAAAATGATCATGTCATTGGATATGACGGATACCAAAAAAGATGGTTTTGTAGGGCTTGAAGAGGCTGGTATTAGAATGACTAAGGGAGAAAGTGATATTGTCAGTTACGCTAGACCTAATGGAGAACGTTATACCCTCGTCTTCCAACCCGTTGCCCACACACCGAATTGGTCAATGGGAGCGGCCATTCCCCAGACACAAATCAATGAAACCAGTAATCAGATTCTCATGGTCATTATTATCTCCTTTGTGATCATCATCGCAGTCATTGTAGTGATTTCCATTTTTGTGGGCATTGTGTTCTCAAATCCGATAAAAGAACTAGCGAAAGTTGTCCTGAGGATTTCCGATTATGATTTGACACATGATGAAAACAGTAAACTTGATAAATATGTAAAACAGAAAGATGAAATCGGACAAATGATTAACGGTTTGGTGAAAATGCAGGAGAATCTCGTCAGCCTAATCAAAAAGGTTGATGAAGAAGCGAAATCCATGTCTACTGCTTCCACTAACCTGGCCGCTGTTTCTGAAGAGCAGTCCGCATCTGCCGAGGAATTGTCTTCACAGTCGCAGAGTGTTGAAAGCAACGTTCAAAACACTTCCGCTTCTATTGAGGAAGTCACCTCTGGTGTGGAAGAAGTGGCAGCAAGTTCACAGGACGTGTCAAAGAATTCTCAAGAATTGGCCAACGATATCGAAAATACTGAAAAGTCGGTAAAACTTGGACAAAAGGAATTGGAAATTCAACGGCAAAAAATGGAAGAAGTAGATCATCAAAACGACAGTACCCAGGAAATCGTTACCACGGTTGCCCAAAAGGCAAACAACGTCCAGGAAATCGTCAATACCATTGCCAACATATCCCAACAGACCAATTTGCTTGCTTTGAACGCAGCTATTGAAGCTGCCAGAGCAGGAGAAGCCGGCAAAGGGTTTGCCGTGGTTGCCGATGAGATTCGAAAATTGGCAGAAGAAAGTCAAAGCGCTTCAGCCAATATCGCGAAAATCCTCAACGAAATCGATGAAGGCTCCGATCAGGCAAACGAAGCCGTTAAAAAGACGGTCACATTGTATAAGGACCTGAGAGAAAGCAATAAAAACGTTGTGGAACAATTTGAAAAGATAACAGAATACATGGAAACGGTTAATAGCCGAGTGGAAGCCTTAATGGGAGCCGCTGAAGAACAAAGTGCCTCAGCAGAAGAAATGGCCTCCGCTATGGATACTTCCGCCAAATCAACGTCCCAGATTTCCGAGGAAATCGAACAGATGTCCACTGCCATTGAACAGCAATCCAGCGGTGCACAGCAGGTCACCGAATCGGCAGAAGAACTCAGCCGTTTGGCGGAGGAATTGGAAAAAGAAATCGGGAAATTTAAATATTGACTCTTTAAGCAAAACAGCAAAAAAGCGGCCTAGAAAAATGGCCGCTTTTTTTATGATAGAATTAAGCAAACAATCCATTCAAAAAGGG
>CAZRYM010000218.1:0-2873 GCA_964604305.1 uncultured Thermotogaceae bacterium
CAATTGGTGGAGGTGGTTTCAAGGAATACTTTTTTCGGGTCTATAAGGAATTTCTCCCGCAAAATCTGATACAATATCTCCGCTTCAGATTTATCACCGGTGCGAGTTCCTGAAAGAGAGTCGTATTGCTGAACACTTTCAACAAGAAACGACGTGGAATGGCCCTTTCCACCACAAATCAACAGATTTTCCACTAATTGATCTGCCAAGGCCTTCCCGGCAAGTATCACCGATTGAACATCACTGTTTCCCAGAAGGATTAACAAATCTGCCTTTGATGATCCGAATTTGTTTTTTAGAGTCTCTTTTGAAAGAAATTCAAGATCACGTCTTGAGAGAAAGTCAGCAATCAGATTAATTTCTTCTATAGCTTTGATTAAATCATCCATAAATCCACCTTTTTTAAAAATTCCTTTTGCATAATCTTATCATAAAAAAAAGCGGCCATAATAGATTGGCCGCTTTTTTACTGTTATGTTGAAAGACTTAATACTTAAATTTCCCGATTTCGTTTTCCAATTCCTCTGCCAAACGGCTGAGTTCTTCCGCAGATTCGGTGACCTGTTGAGCACCGGTGGACTGTTGGTCAATGGCGGAGGACATCTGTTCGATCTCTTCCGAGATTTGAGAAGTAGATTTGGCTGAAGTATCCATGGCGGATGCCATTTCCTCAGCCGAGGCACTTTGTTCTTCTGCTGCACCCATTAAGGCTTCCACACGGTTATTGACCGTTTCCATGTAATTGGTTATCTGATCGAACTGCTCCACAACTTTCTTGTTGCCTTCTCTCAGTTCCTTGTAAAGCAATACCGTCTGTTTAACTGCTTCGTTAGCCTGGTCTGATCCTTCATCAATCTCATTCAAAATCTTAGCAATGTTGGAGGAAGCACTTTGGCTTTCTTCCGCGAGTTTTCTGATCTCATCAGCAACCACAGCAAATCCCTTTCCGGCTTCTCCAGCTCTGGCTGCTTCAATAGCGGCATTCAAGGCCAAGAGGTTCGTTTGCTGGGAGATGGAGGCGATGGTGTTCACGATTTCCTGAACGTTGTTGGCCTTTTGGGCCACTGTGGTGACGATATCCTGTGTGGTATCATTCTGATGATCCACTTGCTCCATCTTCTGGCGTTGGGCTTCCAGTTCTTTTTGGCCTTCTTTTACAGCCTTTTCAGTATGTTCGATGTCCGTTGCCAACTCCTGAGAGTTTTTCGAGACATCCTGAGAACTGGCTGCTACTTCTTCCACACCGGAAGTAACCTCTTCAATTGAGGCGGAAGTGTTTTGGACGTTACTTTCCACACTTTGAGACTGAGAGGAAAGCTCTTCTGCGGATGCAGATTGTTCTTCTGCTACAGAAGCCAAACTCGATGAAGCACCAGACATGGATTTGGCATCCTCTCCAACCTTTTTGATCAAGCTGATGAGGTTTGTCTGCATCGTTGCCAGTGCATTGGTCATCTGTCCGATTTCGTCCTTTTGTTTTAAATATTTCTCAGTTTTAATGTTTTCATCGTGGGTTAAATCATAATCAGCAATTTTTAACACGCTTTTCGCCAGCTCTTTGACAGGGGTTGAGAAAACAATCCCCACAAAGATGGCAATGACAACAATCACGGCAATAATGATAACAAAGGCAACAATAATCACCATGAGTATCTGATTACTCGTCTCATTGATTTGTGTCTGGGGAATAGCAGCTCCCAAAGACCAATTAGGTGTGTTGGCGACAGGTTGGAAGACAAGCGTATAACGTTCACCATTCGGTCTAGTGTAACTGACAATATCACTTTCTCCCTTTGTCATTCGGATACCGGCTTCTTCAAGGCCAACAAATCCGTCTTTTTTCGTATCGGTCATGTCTAATGACATAATCAAATCGGGATCGGGATGTGAAATAGTCATACCTGTTCCATCCGCTAAAAAGACATATCCTTCACTGCCAATCTTGATTGTATTCAGTTTCTCAGCGAGCTCATTTAACGTGACGGTGATTCCCAACAAACCTACCGTTTTGTTATTTTCTTTGACAGCAACTGCCACAACAAAGACGGGGTTTCCCGAGGTTTTAGATAACAAAGCGTTGCTAATTGCAAAATCAGCACCATTTCTGAAAATCTTAACAAAATAATCTCTAGTATTGATATTTACTACAGCTGCAGTTTCAGTGTAAGTCTCTCCATCCGGGAACGCAATAAAAGCCGTTTCATAAAGCCCTTTGTTATTATCAATGACTGTCTTTAATCTGGGGACAAATTGATCGGGATCCATACTTTTCACAACATTTGTGATTGCAAGATTATCAATCTCATTCCTTAAGCCAACCAACCATTCTTCAACACTCATATTACTAGCCATGACGATTTCAGTAGTGAGATTCTCAGTCAAATCTGTTGTACTGTTTCTCGCCATCAAGCCAATTACAAGAGCTGCGACTACCAGGACAATAACCGTTGCGGGAATAAAATAGAGTAACAACTTGGTTTTTATACTCTTAATCTCAATTTTTGCCATAAAATTACCTCCATTCATTATTTAATTTGAACCTTAAACTTAGCGCACTGATATTATAGCATAGCGTGTTTAACAAGAAGTAGTCTAATTATTTCAGGGATTTAACGATACTGAAAAGAAAAACCTACAAAATAGGGGTATAATTTATTTCTTTTACGTTGAAAGAACGAAACATTTTCCAGGCGGATAATCAGATTATTCATTATTGAAAAGTGAGAGACTTTGAAAAGACAGGGTGAAGAATAAAAAAAGCGGCCTTTCTTCCCCGGCCGCTTTTAATTGGGTACTTAAAAACTTAAACCATCAATATTTAAATTTCCCGATTTCGTTTTCCAATTCCTCTGCCAAACGGCTGAGTTCTTCCG
>CAZRYM010000219.1:0-2872 GCA_964604305.1 uncultured Thermotogaceae bacterium
AGCTCCAGATTGACGAATCCAAATGTATATCCTGTGGATTATGCCAGAAAGAATGCATTAACAATTGTATCGTCACCCTTGAAAATAAAAAACGCAGTGTTGAAAACAAAGACTGTATTATGTGCCACAAATGCCAAGCGGTTTGCCCGACGGGGGCGATTGTCTATAGAAAATGAATAAAAAACAAGGTGTTTTCCCTTTACATAAATTCCTTTAAATAAGCCATCACAGACCGTGTCATCTCTTTTGAAAACTCTGAATTGTATTTTCTTTCGCAAAATGCTTTCATCCACTCGTCATAGGTCTTGCTTCCGGTTTTGTTGTCAAACATCTCCCGGAATTGTTGTCCTTTTAAGGGGTGATAGCCGTTCTCATGGACGATGTACTGCATATCCACCCGTTGGGGTTTCTGCCTTTCCAGCTGTTGTTGTGTGGGATATCCAAACACCAGCATGGCTGCGGGAAATACCCAATCGGGAAGGTTGAGCATTTTTTTGTGTTCTTCGCGGTTTTCCATGATGTCACCGATATAACATGATCCGATCCCAAGAGCCTCAGCAGCAACCACGGCATTTTGTGCAGCGATATTAGCATCACTGACGGCCAGTAAAAGGTCTCCAACACCGGGTTTTCTGGGTTCGGACTTGGCTTCAATGAAGGCATCATGCCATTTTTTTACATCAGCACAAAAGATGAGTACCAAAGGTGCGGTTGCGATAAAGGGCTGATTATCACAAGTAACCGCCAATTTGTCTTTTAGTGGTTGATCTGTTATATCCAGTATCGTATATAGTTGCTGATTACCGGCTGTGGGAGCAGCTGTTGCTGCTTTTAGTATCCATTCTTTGTTTTCTTTGGAAATCTCCTTTTTCTCGAATACTCTGACAGACTTTCTGTTCATGAGACTTTCAATGATTTTGTTCATATTGTATTCTCCTTTTTAATTCGTTTTGCTGATTATATTTTATCATGGAATAAAAACTTGTTATAATATGCCGTTATAATGGCAATGGGCGGATTTATTTGGGCCGCCCCTACGAGGTGGGATATGACAAAAAATAAAGCTTGGGATTGGGAAAAGGTGGAAGACGACTTTTGGCATGAACCTTCTGAGGATATTTATTACTTTGTTCACAGATGGAAGGAAAAAGGGTTTAAAAATATCTTGGATTTGGGATGCGGAATGGGGCGACATTGTATCCTCTTTGCTGAAAACGGTTTTAACGTCACGGGATTTGACCTGTCTGAATATGGTTTGAATGTCTTGAAGAAGAAGGCTGAAAAGAAAAACGTGATAGTCAACGCGGTTCAGGGAGATGTGGTAGATTTACCCTTCAGAAATCATTCATTTGATGCTATTCTCGCCTATCATTCAGTTTATCACGTGGACTCTACCGGAATGGAAAAGGTTATTTCCAATATCAAAAGCGTCTTAAAACCCGGGGGGGAGGTTTACATCACTCTGATTTCCAAGCATACTTATTCATATACTGCCGACACATCCATCGTTGTGGATGAAAATGTCCGTTTGAAAGAAGAGCAGGAAGGAACTTTTCTTCCTCATTTCTATGTGAATTACCAGGATATCTTAAAACTGTTCAAAGATTTTGAAATCATTCGAATTCGACAAATTGAAGATATCTTTGATGGGAAATCCAGCTGGCATTATTTTGTTCACATGAAATTATAAAACGCTTAAGTACCTTTCAGATCAATTCAACATATATCTCATAGATTTATGATAATAAAGCTACGATAAAGATTCCCTCATTACAATTCATGAGTGTTGTCTTCTAACAATGTAAAGAATACTTCTTCTGTTTCCCAACTCTATAAAAAAGCCCTGTTTTCATTGGAAATATTTTAAATATAGTATAATAACATTACAATAATCATTAAACGGGGGTGTGTGCTTTTGTTTAAATTCAAGAGTATTAAACAAAGAATCATGACGTGGATACTGCTTATTTCTATTGTATCGCTTTCAATCCTAACTCTTTTTATTTACATACGCGTCGACAACACGGTGGAAAACATCATCATTGAGGATGCCTTGCAAATAACTGAAGGAAGAGCTGCTCAGATCAGTGAATGGATTATTAAAACATCAAGGGGTCTGGAATTGATGAGGGGGACCAAAGTTTTACAACAAATGAATATTGACAAAGGGGTCAGTAACTTAAAAGAACGAGAAGCAGATATCGGAGAGGTATTTGTCGCTGTTTTCCAAGTGGATACCACCGGTAAAGGTCAGTATATTAACGGAAATCCTATTGATCTATCCCAAAGGGATTATTTCAAGAAGATTATGACCGGAGAAGATTTTGTGATCTCTAATCCTGTTGTATCCAAGTCTACGGGATTACCCTCCTTTGTTTTGGCTTTTGCTATTAAAAATGAAGATGGAAAAACTGTTGGTATGTTGGGTGGGACCGTTCCATTGGAAACTTTATCCAATATCGTATCAAAGTTTAACGTCGGAGGAAAAGGTTATGGGATCATGGTAGACGGTGATGGCCAATTAGTGGCACACCCGGATGAATCAATGGCTATGAATTTTAATCTTTTAAACTCCAATTCAAAAGGTTATGAAAACCTTGAACAAATCGGTAAGAAGATGATATTGGGAGAAACAGGAGACGGGATAATGATCAATTCAGAGGGTGTTCGAATGGAAGTGATTTATAATCCCATTCCCAATACTCCAAATTGGTCACTGGGTATCATCGTCCCTTTAAAAGAGCTTAAAAGTGACACGAACAGTTTGCTAAGGTTTATTATCATATTCATTGTTGCTATCGCCGTGGTGTTCGTTGCCCTTTCCTTCTTCCTTGGAAGAGTGATTACCAAACCCATACAAAACCTGGCTCAA
>CAZRYM010000220.1:0-2861 GCA_964604305.1 uncultured Thermotogaceae bacterium
ACTTCGAAAGGGTGTGAAGTTCTTTGATAAACGTGTGGATCTTTTTTACCCTGAACCCAATTCTCTTTACAATATTAAGGATAAAAAGCGGTTTGAGGCGAACATTTTTTCTGTTACCCAGGAGTTGGTGTATTCGGATAATCATGTCAATCGGGTTGATTTGGTCATTTTTCTCAATGGGTTTCCCATTATTACCATGGAGTTGAAGAATGCCTTTAAAAATCAGGAGGTTGTGAATGAGATTATTCAGTATAAAAACACTCGAAGTGCTTCAGACAAGATTTTTAATTTTGGCAGGTGTTTGGTGCATTTTGCAGCGGATACGGACTTGGTGTATATGACCACGAAGATTGAGGGGAAAAAGACACATTTTATGCCTTTTAACAAGGGGCAAAATGATGGAGCACCATATCCGCCTTTTGGTGCGGGTAATCCCGTTAATCCAACAGGGTTGAAAACTGCTTATCTTTGGGAGGAAATTCTGACAAAGAGAAGTCTTGCCAATATTGTGGAGAAGTATGTGCATTTTGAGAAGGGGAGTTCCCGAAACAGGAGAAAGAAGGAAGGCCTCATTTTTCCCCGGTATCATCAGTTGGATGTTGTTCGTAAGTTGTTGGCAGATTCTAAAAGAAAGGGAATTGGTCAGCGGTATTTAATTCAGCATTCGGCTGGTTCCGGCAAGTCGAATTCCATCACCTGGCTGGCGCATCAGCTTTATGGGCTCCATGATGAGGAAAATCACTCGATTTTTGATTGTGTGGTTGTCGTTACGGATAGGACGGTTTTGGATCGGCAAATCAGGGAAAATATTAAGAATTTTGCACAGGTTCGTCGGGTTGTTGAGGCTATTACCGGAAATTCAACGGATATTCGAAATCTCGATCCTTCAGAACAAGCTTCCAGTAAAACGGTTCATATGCGTCTGGCCTTGGAAAACAATAAGAAGGTGATTATCTGTACGGTTCAGACTTTTCCTTTTGTCCTTGAAGCGGTTCATCAGATGCAATCCAAGCGCATTGCGTTTCTCATTGACGAAGCCCACAGTTCTCAAAGTGGAACGGCTTCTGCCAGTATGAATGCCCTTTTTTCGGGTGTAGATATTCCGGATATGGAGAAAAATGAATATGGGGAAATTGATACTGAGGAATTGGTCAATTATTTGATTGAATCGAGGAAGATGTTAAAAAATGCCAGCTATTATGCGTTTACCGCTACGCCCAAGAATAAGACCCTTGAAACGTTTGGGATTCGTCAAGTGGATGGGTCGTTTAAGCCTTTTCACACCTATTCCATGAAACAAGCTATTGAGGAAGAGTATATTCTGGATGTATTGCAGAATTACACAACGTACAAATCATATTACAAGATCAAATCCGAAAGTGAAGCGTTTGCTGAAAAGGAGTTTGAGACTTCTGAAGCCACTAAGAAGTTGAAGTCATTTGTTGAGGGTAACGAGCTGGCGATTTATGAAAAGGCAAAGATTATGATTGACCACTTTAATACCAATGTGGTTCATTTAATCAATGGTAAGGCCAAGGCGATGGTGGTGACCAAGTCCATTCAGTCTGCCATGAAGTATAAGGATGCATTTGACAGATATCTTTCAGAAACCGGTTTGCCCTATAAGGTAATTGTTGCATTCTCGGGGTCAAAAAGGCATTATAAGAGCGGGGTGGATATGACTGAAAGGGCGATGAATGATTTTCCGGATAATGATCATGATATTCCAAAACAATTTGAAAAAGATGATTACAAGTTTTTGATTGTTGCCAACAAGTTCCAGACGGGTTTTGATCAACCGTTGCTCCATACCATGTATGTGGATAAACAGCTTTCCGGTGTTCAGGCGGTTCAAACTCTTTCACGATTAAACCGATGTTATAAGCCGTATAAAAAAGATACGATGGTCCTTGACTTTTACAACGATGTGGATGAGATCAAGGATGCATTTGAACCTTATTATACGACAACGGTTCTTAGCGAGGAAACGGATGTTAATAAACTGAATGATTTACAGGATGATTTAGATGCGATTCAAGTTTATAGCCCGGAAGATGTTGATGCGTTTTTTAAGCATTATTATTCAACAAAAAGGAGTCAGCTTGAGGTTTTGATCAATCGATGTGCGGATTGTTTTCAGAAGGATCTTGAAAAGGAGATTCAGGTCCTTTTTAAGTCAAATGCAAAGAATTTTGTTCGAACTTATGGGTACCTTTCCAAGATCATGGAATATTCTGACGACTATTGGGAGAAACTTTGGCTTTTTCTAAAACATCTGATCCCAAAACTAAGGATTATGGATGAAGAAGAGGAAGAAAACATACTTGAGGATATTGATATGGATAGTTACAGAATCAATCGGATTGGAACCACGAAGGTGTCTCTTGAAGTGAATGAAGGGATCATTGATCCAATCCCTGTTAGTTCAACCGGCTCGTTTACAGAAAAGCATTATGACACGCTTGAAAATATCATATCTGAGTTTAATCAGCGTTTCGGTAATATCAATTGGGGAAGTGATGTGGATAAAGTTGAAGTCGAAAAGATATTAGTGGAAAAGATTCCGGGGGAATTAAAACAGAATCTTGATTTGCTGAAGTCCATCAAAAACTCGGATAAGGAAAATGCGAAAATCACATCCGATGAAAAAGTTATGAAATTGATGCAGAATTTGGTTTTTACTCATTCAGGGCTGTATAGGAAATTTTGCTCTGATCAGAATTTTAAGAAGAGGTATCAAGAATTTGTTTTTGATATCCTTTTTGATGTAAGTCAAGAGAAAAATGGAACGGTTTGATTTGGGTACTGGAACTGGAACTGATTTTAAAGTGCTATAATCTAATTACCATGGGGAATTGTAA
>CAZRYM010000221.1:0-2832 GCA_964604305.1 uncultured Thermotogaceae bacterium
AAGCTTGTTTTTTCTCATCTTCAGTAGGATGCCCTTTCTTAAACATGCCAAACATGGCCCCATATGCTCGGAAATGATCTGTATAGATGTTAATACCCTCTTCAGGCATGTAATCGTAGCTTTTTTCGATGGCGTGTTCGACACTTCCGGGATTTCCCACCCACGTTACAAAGAAGATGATGTTTTTTTCGCTTTTTTGGGCGGCTTCTTTCAGGTTGTTACTGGTTAGGAATGTCTTTATCTTTCCATTTAGAAATTCTGCATAAATGCCACTTCCCAGAAAGATGTTATCCACATCGTCCAGTTTGATCGTTTCGATATCCGCTTTTTTCAGATCAACTGCCTCACATTTTAGTTCTGTTGCAATGGTGTCCGCTATTTCTTTGGTATTTCCTTTTCTTGATGCGTAAAGCACTAGATTTTTCATCTGATTCCACCTTTATGTTGATATTCCCCCGGCTCTTAAATCTTCAACCGGGGGGACAGGGCCGCTGATACATGGTCAAACAAGTCATTGACCTTGAAGTTTCCCCTGCGGGAAAACTTCACAATTGTGGTTACCTGTCCCTTCTGACTTGTCCCTTCGGGTTTCAAATTATTCCAATTCTATATCCGTTAATTCATTAATATCATGATCAAATTCTTCTGCCAGGATGTCCATATGGATCTCATCATATTTCCTTTTTCCCAGGATATAAGCTTCCCGACGCCTTCCGATTTCTTTGAAACCGATATTTTCATAACACTTAATCCCGCGTTTGTTAAAGGAAAAGACACTCAGCATGATGTTGTTTAAGTTCAGGATATTAAAGCCGTAGTTCAGTACCATTTCAATGGCTTCTCGTCCGTATCCTTGATTCCAGTAATTTTTATCTCCAATCATGATGCCCAATTCCGCTTTTCGATGCCTTTCGCTGACTGAAAAAAGCCCGCAATTGCCAATCAACCGGTCTTCATCATTGGTAATGATTGCGAAATCATTACCACCTTTGATCATTCTCTCTAGGGCTTCTTTTTCCTTTTCCATTCCATACAGAAAACCGGGATTACCAAGCGAAATGGTGACATCCAGGTCATTTATCCATTGGGTATATTGTTCAACATCTTCAATATTGATGGGGGAAAGATAGATTCTTTGGCCTTTTAATTTTTTAAAATAGCGCATAGCATCCTCCTGATTTCCTTAATTTGCATTACTATATCACAATATCCGCTATATTTATTTTCTTTTTTTCACCAATTCATAAAAGTTTTTCACCCTGTCAAAATTATCCACCGATCCGGGGCTGTTTGTGATCTCTTCTTGCGGAATCTTCTTTTCTCTGGCGATTAATGCTCTGACTCTCGGACCACAAAAATTCCCCTGGCACATCCCCATTCCGGCTCTCGTTCTTCTCTTAACAGCGTCTATTGAGCTGATATCAATATGACGATTGAGGGCATCAACAATTTCCCCTTCCGAGACCCTTTCACAACGACAAATGATCTTTTCCGGACAGGATTCCAATTTAATCCGCCGGTTGACTTCTTCAACGGACAGGTCTTTTTTAACGATAATCCCTTTTCTGTATGGGTTAAAACGGTCCTTTTCAATGAAAGTGATTTCGGTTTGTTTTAATATTTCTAAAACTTTTCTAGCAATTGCCGGAGAGGACGTGAGTCCCGGTGATTCAATTCCTCCGACGTTGATAAAGTTTTTAACTGAACTTTCTTCAATGATGAAATCTCCTGTATTTGGTGTTGCTCTGATCCCTGAAAAGGAACGAATGATATTATTGTTCAGGATGTCAGGCACGGACAATTGAGCTGTTTCAATGATGTATTTCAAGGTTTCAAGATCGGTACTTTTATCCTCTCTGTTAAAAATCTCCTGCGAATCAGGACCGATCATCAAATTCCCATGATAGGTGGAAGTTACCAGGACTCCTTTTCCTTTTTCAGTGGGTAACTGGAAGATGACGTTTTTGAACAGTTTTCCTGAGTCTTTCTCGAATATGATGTATTGACCTCTTCTGGGGTTGATTTTAAAATTTGCCGCCCCAACCATTTCTGCCACTTTATCCGAGTACACACCGGCCGCATTGATCACCCGTTTTCCCTTGAAGGTCTTGTTATCTGTAATCACTGAAAAGAAATCTCCTTCAGCATTGATCTCTTTTACCTCTGTTTGCAGCATCAACTCAACACCATTGTCTATGGCATTTTCCGCCAAAGCGATGGTGTATTCATAGGGGGAGACCAATCCAATATCCGGGTCATAGAGGGCATATTTCACTTCAGTGTTGATGGCTGGTTCCATATCTAATATCTGCTTGTTGTTGAGGATTTGTGTTCGATTTGAACCGTTTTTTATTCCGTTTTCCTTCAATGCTTCAATTTTTTCCAGGTCTTTTTCCTCAAAGCCCAGAACAAATCCACCGGTTTTTCGATAACCAAAGTTCAGCTCTTCTTCCAACTGCTGAAAGAAAGGATTTCCCTTTGCACACAACTCTGCTTTTAAAGTCCCATGATGCGCTGCATAGGCACCATGCACAATACCACTGTTCGCCTTTGAAGTGGCATTGCCAACATCATTGCTTTTCTCCAGAATGACCGTCTTCAATTCGTATCGACTCAGTTCTCTTGCAATGGCACAGCCAATAACGCCACCGCCGATGATTATGATATCGTACATGTTTTTCTCCTTTCTGTTTTGATTCTTTTTTAGATTTAAACTGCTCTTTAAGTTCTTCACGTTTTGAATAGAATGAACTCAACTATTAGGACCCAGTGGTGTAGCTTGACACTCTGCAGGGTTTTCAGAAAAGAGCCGTGAGCGATTAGTAAAAGGCG
>CAZRYM010000222.1:0-2788 GCA_964604305.1 uncultured Thermotogaceae bacterium
CTGCGCCAAGCCAACATTTCCTGCATAAGTGATGGTATATGGATTTCTTTGTTTGTTAGTTGACAGTGTTGATAAATCATTGTACAAATAATCGTCTATGCCGTTTGTAATAAGGGTAATCTTTTTCTTTGTGTATTGTGCAATATGGTTTTCAAAAGCGGGAGAATTGATGACTATTTCATCTGCTTTCTGATAACACTTTTTCTCTATTCTTTTCAGTATTTTGTAGCTCCATCTTTTTTTTGAAGTTATCCCCATTTCCAACATCACATCTGGCCATAGATCTCTTACATCAAGAATGAAGGGTTTGCTTTTTGTTTTTGCGATCGCTCCAAGATATGCAACTAAAAGTTGAGGAGTTGTTGCTATGACGACATCATTTTCTTTTGCCACTTTTTTTGCTGTTAATACTCCAAATAAGAAAAAGTTTAAAAAACAGACTGCGCGTACAAAGAGATTTGTGCTTTGTTTTAGTGTTGTTATTCTGATAATTTTTTCTTTTTCTTGTTGATTGTTTTTTTTACTTTTTAAAGTGCTGTATCTGTTTGGTGTTCCTGTTATAACAGTTACACTGTGCTTTCTTTCTATAAGTTTATCGACAAGTGATTTCATTCTAAAGGATGCAGCGCCTATATCTGGCGGATAATTTTGAGTTATCACTAATATTTTCAAGTGTTTTTGCCTTTCTTTAGATTTATTTCGATCCCCTCATCCCTAACATTGTCTCAATAGTCTTTAATGTGATTTCAAGATCAAGCATGATGTTTCTGTTTTTTATGTAATACAGGTCATATTCTGTCTTTGTCTTATAGTCATCCATTCCGGAGGTGTGTTTGTAGTTGATTTGTGCCCAGCCGGTTATTCCGGGTTTTAGGTTGTATCTGTAGTCGTAATAGGGGATTCTTTTTATGCATTGGTTGTGGTAGTTTTCCATCTCAGGTCTGGGGCCTATCACTGACATGGTTCCTTTGAGTACGTTTATAAACTGTGGAATTTCATCGAACCTGAATTTTCTGATAACTTGTCCGATTTGGGTGTGTCTTACTTCGATTGTATCGTTGGGATTTTCGTGCTCATCCAGGTACTTTTTTTCGGCTTCTTTAAGGCTTCTGAATTTGATGAATTTGAAGGGTTTCATTTTGTATCCGATTCTTTTTTGTTTGAATAGGATTGGAAAGCCTGATTCTATTGGAATGGCTATGGCTAAGATTGCTGTTAAGGGTAATGTTATGATGAGTCCCAAGGTTGCCAGCATGACATCATAGACTCTTTTTGCCTGGGAGTTGTCCGGATTTTCAAAGGCGATTTCGTAGTGGTTTTTAAATTTATCGATGATTTCCAATGGAATCCTTTTTAAATAGGTTTCTGCAAGGTTTGGCAAATAATCAATGTCAATTCCATTTCGTCTGGCTTGGTTGATTTGCTGTTCTACAGCAGGTATTAAAGAGGGATCGGCAATGACTAAGCCGTCTAATATCTTTTCCCGTGTTATCTCCCTCTCAAGCGCAATCGCTGATGGGTTCATATACATGTACGCCTTTATCTTGCCCATGGATTTTTCTTCTATTTCTTTGAATATGGGTTCGATTTCCTTTTGCTTTCCTATGATCAGGTATTTTTTCACCGGCAGCGATTTAATCATGGCTTTCATGGAGATGTGAAATACAATCGGGTTGATGATGCATGATGTAAAAAGGGTTATAATGAACAGGTTTTGGCTGAATCTGGGAGTGAAGAATATGAGGATGGGGATGAGGGCAATTAATATGCCTGCGATTGTTCCTGCCAAAAAGGTGATGAAGCATGAGTTCATATTTGTGCTTTTGTCATATTCGAGACCTCGGAAGGCGTATATACCAATGAGGATTAATGTATTTATTATGAGGGCTTGTATGAGGAGGTTGATAGTCCATGATTGGTAGCCAATTACAAGCGTTTGGGAGATGAACAGGATGATGAAAAGTATTGGGGTTCCAATGATTTTCATACTTTTTGTTTTGTTGTTCAAACGGTTTAACCTCCCTTTCTCAAGTTTTTTTCTCTCATTAGCTAATACTCCTGTTTAAGACAAGCATCGTGTGGTCTCTTTCAGAGAATCATGTTTTGCTGATATTTCCGAATTATAATAACATTTTGTAATATCTGTGTCAATATTCTTAATTGTAAACATTTTTAGTTTAGAATAAAATTATGATTCCAATGCAAAAACCATTTTTACGGATGATTACCCTAAAAGTTGCCTCTGCAATTGGTTTGCGGGAGGGCACACAGGCCCTCCCCTACACAAGTAACCATGAGATTTTCAGGTCTTTGTAGGGGCATCTGCTGTGGGGGCTCGCAAATGAGATGATACTGGAATTTTGCGATAATATCCATGAAAACGCCTTTTTCAGTAGAACCATTTTTTTCATAGTTCTTTGAACAAGAAGTAGCTTGAAACCTGCTCCTATTTAGGAGTAATGCCAGTGGTTTCATTATTATGCTTGTTGTTATGGTTTGGATATTGTTTAATAACATTCTTATCAAAAACAAGATGTGGGAATATATTTTGAGTTTCTGTGATTTGCAATTCAAGTAATGTATCTTCCAAAAAACCCTTTTCTTATTAGACCCTGACATTTAGGGTCGCCTCCGTTTCCAAAAGGCATTTATTTTTGTTTTATCGAACAGTTAATTTTAGCATTTATTAGGAAGTTTTTCAAGGTGTGGGGGTTTGGATTGTATACCCGGGGACAATTCGTGGACTTTCCTGCAGGAAAGTCCCGGGAAGTTCTTTGAACTTCCATGA
>CAZRYM010000223.1:0-2777 GCA_964604305.1 uncultured Thermotogaceae bacterium
TCTTTGGCTAAGAATGAAGTCTTACTTCGTAAAAACTCTAAGTCTTTTCAAGCTTAAGTGTAAGTTTTTTTCGTAATATCCTAACAAATCTTGTTATAAATAAAACAAAACACTTTTATTAGCTAAGCATCTATAGCGCTTAGTTATTATGAAACTCCTATTTCAATTTGATTAAGCTATTCTGGATAGAACGACTTAAAGCCTCAATCCCCTGTTTCATATCATCCGTTTTGACAGCGGAAACCGAAACCCTTAAGTACACAGCGTCGGGCTTTTCCGTATAGAATTCTCTGCCTCCCAAAACCTTCACACCTTCCGCCTCACATTGTCGCAACAGTTGTTCTTCACATTCAGGGGGAAGATCAACTTTGATCCAAAAGAGATACCCTCCGCTGGGACGATTCCAGGAAACACCTTTGAAAGTCAGGTTTTTCTCAAGCAGTTTCTGGGCAGCTTCCATTTTCTGTGAATAATACTGATTGACCTTTTTTATAAACCGTTCAAAATAGCCCTTATGGCAGAATTCGTAAAGAGCTCCCTGTGTCAGGGTATTCGAAGATAAATGGCTGACCTTTTTCAGAGCCATCAGTTTGCCAATAACATTTTTTTCCCCGGCAATCCAACCTGTTCTCAAACCGGGAAACAATACCTTTGAAAAGGTTCCCAGATAGAAAACGATTTGATTGTTATCCATGCTTTTAATGGGAAGGACCTTCCGGTTAAAATAATCAATTTCCTCTTCAAAACTGTCCTCAATTAAAGGAACCGAATACTTCAAACACAACGATAACAATCTTTCCCGATGGGATTGAGAGGTTGTGATACCGGTCGGGTTGTGAAAGGTTGGAACGGAATAGATGAATTTTGGCCGATGCTTATTTGAACAATGTTGCTGAAGCTGCTCTTCAAGTATATCTAGGTTCATCCCATCGGAACTCATGGGAATACCCACGATCCTCAAACCGTGAACTCTCATTTGCGACAGAGCCACTCTGTAACCGGGAGATTCAAGGAAAACCGTGTCACCTTTTTCCGTAAAGAGATTGATCAGCAGTTCCAATGCCTGGGATATTCCCTCTGTCAACATCACTTCATCCGGATAAACATCAATGGAATGGGTCAGCATCCGTTTTGAAATCCATTCTCTTAGTGGATAATATCCCATGGGATGGCCATAATTCAGCAGCGTAGGTGAAACATTCAATAACAGGTTATTCAAGGATTTTCTAAAAGCTGCCACCGGAAAGATTGAAGGGTCAAGGTTCATGGCACTCATATCGATGATATTTTCTAAGTCTTTTTTCTTTTCTTCCGGTTGCATGATTGCCTTGATACGTTGGGCTTTTTCCCAACCGATGATTGTTTTGTCATAGTCCAGGGCAATTTCCCCACGACTTCTCTTATTGACAATAGAAACTCTTTTCCTGACGGTAGTATAAGCCCCTTGATGACTGTTCAAATAGCCCAACGCCCAGAGTTCTTCATAGGCCTGAACAATGGTTTGTCTACTGAGACCCAGACTTTTCGCCAGCTTCCGTGTTGAGGGGAGAGTATCACCAGGCTGTAAGTTTCCTGATTCTATCATTCCGCCTATTTTATCCACAATCTGAAGATATAAGGGTTTTTGAGACTTTTTGTCCAGTTGAATAATCAGCAACCGCTTTCCTCCCGGAATTTTGATTAATTATAAACCGTCTTTCACCTTTAAACAAAATCTCACCGATATTCAGCGGATAATTTCTTTGACTTTTGAGCATAATTAAGATAAATCCCAAAGATAATAACAGCCCCTCCTATGATGAGTGGAGCTGTTAATCTTTCTTCCAGAAAGACGATTGAAAAAAGGGCTGTAAAAATCGGAACCAAACTGTAAAAACCCATGGTTTTAGTAGCGCCAATAAAATGGATGGATACCTGATGCAACAGATAACCAACTGCTGAAGCAAGAGTCCCCAAATAGATGACAGCAAACTTTTCCTGAAGGGTTGATGCCATCCAGATTTGGAAAGGTTTTTCTCCCATGGCAATGGGGATCATAAAGAGCAGAGAGAGGATAAAGCTATATCCACTGAGAATAAACGGTGAATAGCGTTTCATAATCTTCTGGCTGAAAACCGCATAAAAAGAATACAAGATCACAGCTGCAAACATGATGAGATCACCGGGGTTAAATTGAAAAGCTGATGTTCCAATTTGAAAACCATTTGTTATGGTAATCATCACACCAAACATGGCAATTGAAACGGCAAATAATTTGATGGGTGTCAATCGCTCCCGAATCAATAATGAAGAAATCAGCAAAGTCATCAAGGGATTAATGGCAACGATAATGGCGGCCTTAATCGCAGTTGTATAGGAAAGGGCAAGAAAATACATCATACCGTACCCAAATCCCCCCGAAATGGCAATCATGATCATGGCAGGCAAATCCTTTATCTTCAGGATAGCCTTTTTCCCTTCCTTTTTAATCATAATCGGAAAGATAATCATGGCAGAAATCAAGTATCTGAAAAAAGTCAGGGTTAAAGGTGGAAACTGATCAACTGTAACTTTGCCAATAACAAAAGATCCTCCCCAAAAGATAGTGACAAGCACCATTAGTAAATAAGCATACCGTTTCATATACTTACAGAGCCTTTTAACCATTTTATTTTGATTGCCATTTCATATCCCTCCCTTTTGTTTATTGACTATAAAATAATTTTGGTATTTAAGAAAGGTCCAATAATATAGTTTTATGTGATACCAATTATGTTTTGATTCGAATGAAAAAAGGG
>CAZRYM010000224.1:0-2770 GCA_964604305.1 uncultured Thermotogaceae bacterium
CTTGTCGAAAAAGTGTTTCAGCCACTGTATCGTTACCCTCTTCAAGGGCGTTTTCCCCTCTGGCTAATAAATCCGGAATGTTAATTTGAGGTTCTTCTTCCACCATCAACTGTGTACAAGATATCATTGCCAAAGATAATACGACTAAAAGAACAATCAAAATCTTTTTCATAAATAAAACACCTCCTGGTTTTTATGAATTTATTACTTTAAAAATGTGGAGGTGTCGCATCAAAAAAGTATTAATGTTTTTTCAAATTAAAAGTTTTCGCTCGAAGATGTCCTTTATCTTTTCCACTACAAGGCAATTCGTTCGGCTTAAGGTCTCATAGCTCTGATGGCCTCCTGAAAATAAAATGCATTGAATACCCATCTTAGTGGCTACTTCATAGTCGTGAAGGGTATCACCGATAAGCACGATTTCTTCGGGGTACAAGTGATGCTGTTGGATAAATTCCAAGCCGATTTCAACTTTTCCCTTGGCATAAATATCATCAAGCCCCAGGATGTGATCCATGTATCGTGTCAATCTGAATTTGTCCAATAATCTTCTTAACTGTTTGTTGCTGCTGGCACTTAAAACCCCCTGCTTCAAGCCCATTTTGTGAATCATTTCCAGATTATCAACCGTATCGTCAAAGACCTTTAAATCTTTTTCCATTGCGTAATAACCGTTCATCCACTCATGGGCGATGGGTTCAAATTCCTCATCGGATTCAATAATACCAACCTTTTTATAATACTCAACCACAGGAAAGGTGAAAACGGATCGGTAAGTTTTCAAATCAATGGTTTTTTTGCTGTATTTTTCCAAAAGGTTGTTCATGTTATGAAGACAAGCATCCACATCATTGATTAGAGTACCGTTAAAATCCCATAAAACGTATTGTATCATTGTTTGGCTACTTCCCTGATGAAGAGAACCATCAGCTCGTGATCCAAAAATAAGCCGTTATGTTTCATGGCCCTTTTGTCGATACCGTAGGTTTTAAATCCAAAAGATGTGTACAGTGATTTGGCAGCTTTGTTGGAACTGACAACTGTCAGGTAAATTTGTTCAACCCGGTCACTTTGTTGTGCTTTTTTAATGGCTTGTTGGATAAGCTTTTTTCCAACTCCCTTATTTCTGAAATCGGGTTCTACATACATGGAATAGATGTCAGCTCGATGGTTCATCTTCTTTCTGGGTTGAAAAACCAAGTTGCAAATGCCTATTAGGTGTCCTTCTGTAAAAGCTCCATAAGTATTACTATTAGGTTTAGTAATTCTTTGTAGAAAGCGTTCAAGTGGAAATTCGTGCTCTTCCTCGTAACTGGAACCGAAGGACTCGGGACTGTGCAGTAAAGCGTTTAGTCGTATGGTTCTATAGTTCTCTACATCATGTTCTGTCAAAACTTTGATTTCCAAATCATCACCTCTGAAGATATTTTGTACTATTATACATGGTGAACGTCTTTTCAAGACGTTCACCTTGGACTATTTTGCCTTTGGCAAAAACTCCATGGTTCCTGCAGAAAAACTGCGAAATGATTGTTTGTTAACATTGGTAAAAATGCTTTTTGAAGTGGAACCTTTATATTATTGGTGCTTTAAAATAAATACATGCGTCATCGTAGTTGTTTCGGGTGTATAATATAATATACCGGTAACGAAAGGAGATAATCAAATGAATATGAAAAAGATGACAGCTGTTCTGATCATATGTTTGATATTACTGTTTCTTGTGGCGTGCAGTGTTACAGGGGTAGCCGTGATTAACGGTCCCGATATTTCCGATACCGATGATTTCATCTTCATTCATCATTCCTGTGGAGAAAATTGGTTGAACAACAGTCTTCACACAGCTCTTTTGGCAAAAGATTATATCGATGAACGCAACGATATTACCTATGGGACTGTCCTGAACCCCGATCCTGGAAGAAATTCGTCCTTGGGGGGCACACCCGGAGACAACACAGATATGAATCACTGGATTCTGTGGTTTAACGATTATCTGAATGCAATCTTAAATCATGGAAGTGCTGATGGTGAAAACAGGATTGTCATGTTCAAAAGTTGTTATCCCACCAACGCCATCATAGGACAAGGTGTTACAGGGGATCCATTTTCAGCTGAAAAGACATCCAGAAACTACCGAGCTGTTTTTACATATGCTGTAGGTGTAGAAGAATACACACACAACGGAAAAGTCTACAAACCATTGGAAGAAATCTTTGCTGAAAATCCCAATACATTGTTCATCTTTGTTACAGCACCTCCCCTTTGCTGGGCGGATACCAATAACATAGAAGCATCAAATGCCAGAAAATTCTATACCTGGCTGAAAAATGATTGGCTGGTTTCCTACAACACCAACAACCCGGGATTAAATAACGTTGCTATTTACGACTGGTTTGACTTTTTGGCCTATGACAATGACCACGCTACACACCCGAATATGTTAAAGAACGAATATGGTGGCAGCACGGGAAACAGCCATCCAAATGCCTTGGCAAATCAGCAGTCTACGATCGATTTTTGTACAGGAGCGGGGAATTTTTTGGATGAAGTGTGGGCATCTTTTGAGTGAAGGTAAAATTATTACTATTTGGTTTTACTGGAAGATAGTTTTTTAGATTACCACTGTTCTTGAAAAGATACTTTACGATAATCCGCATCAATAAAGTGGGAGCGCTGTGGATGTTTCCTTTAGGAAACTCCATGCTTCATTATAGGTAGGGGCGGACCGATGGGTGGTCAAAAGGAACATTGACCTTGGAGTGTTTTGCCC
>CAZRYM010000225.1:0-2748 GCA_964604305.1 uncultured Thermotogaceae bacterium
ACAGTCAGCGAAGGCCTAAACAGGTATGATATGCTCTCTACCCAATCATCTTTGCATCTTGGGGCCTCTATTCAAATTCAAATAAAGTTACTTGAAGCTTGACTGTCTAGAAGGATGAGCACAAACAATAATGGTTTCCTGTTTCCCGGTAATGTCAAATTTAATACAATTACTAAATGGGGGTTAGCATGAAAAGGCTTGTTATTTTTTTGGTTTTATTGATCTTTGTTAATAGGGAATTGACTTCAAGAAAACTCGTTGTGACAGACAACACAGACATTGCGAGGAATATAGAAAAAAGTCGAATTATTTGTAATCTTATAGAAAAAGAAATTTTTCAACTCTTGGATTTTCAAGTAATTGACGATTTTATTATTATCGGAAACGGTAAACCCAGCGAAATAGTTAAAATGAGCCTTTCCGGAAAAATATTGAACCGTTCAGGAGACAAGGAGGGGAGAGGGCCTGGAGAATTCATTTGGTGTGTGTCTCCCAGAAGAGTGGGTAATGCAATTGCGTTTATAGATGTTAGGAACAAACTTCTGTTTTACGACTTAGACCTCAATTTTATCAGAGAGATAAAATTCCCTATTATCGCAAGAGATTTTCTTTATATCCCTGAAAAAGACTGTATGATTTTTCCGGAGAATTCAGGCTCATCTTACTACCTGGGATTTTTTGACATGCAATGCTCGGTTAAACAAAGAGCAGGTAAAAAGATCATTAACTATAAAGACAAGCTGAGCTATTTAAACAAGGTTTTTTGGCTGGCATATGATAAAAAGACGAAAACCATCTGGGCCGACATGGGACGAAATTATGAACTCAGGTCATACTCTGAAGATAGCGAAGCAAATATAATTAAATCCAGCCCAGGTTTTTTCAAGGAATTCCAGGCAATCGATAAGTCTAGCGGTGAAAAATACACGGATCTCGATGGTAAAGGAATCAAACTGATTGTTTTAGACAGGAAATTACTTTATTTTTTCCAGAAAAAAGAGGCATGTTTTTGTGATGTTGTTGATTTGGAAAAATTCAAGTATTTATTCAGATATCGGATGGATAGGAATTATAGAGTAGTCAGTTATTATAAAGGAACGACTTTTTTCGGCATGTCATTAAGTGAGGACGGAGATCCAATCATTTCTAGGTTTGAGGTCAAAAACAGATAACGGGGCGGGGGGACGGTGAATTGCAACTTTGCATCTGAATCTGGTCGTTTTTTTATTCATGCGACTTGCACGCATCACTGATGAGGGGTGGCACTATGCCGGGAATTGCCGCATCTTTTCGCTATTGAATGGCAATAACGAGGAACGTATAATCATTAAGAAAGGGGAGTATTGTCAAATGAGTGTTCAATATTGTCAGAGAGGAAAGCTTTTTATTTCAGTTCTATTTCTCATTACCATGATCCTGTTCAGTGGGCATTCGTTTTCAATGGATCCGGGGATTAAACTGATCCTGAAGAGGAAGGCAGTGTTTCAATTGAAGGATGATGTTTTCGGTCGATTGCGTGATGGAGCCGAAAACAGTAAAGGAGAGGTTTTTCTCCTTGATTCAAAGAGATACAAGGTTTTTCGTTTTTCAAGAGAAGGTGAGTTGCTGGACTCTTTCGGGCAAAAAGGGGAAGGTCCGGGTGACTTGAAGAATCCCTTTGCCCTGATGATCTTCGGGAATGATGATATCGCGGTGGAGTGTTTCCCATACCGTTTATCCTTGTTTAAGACGGATGGTGCATTTTCCCGGCTGTTCAACTTGAATGCCGTGGACAACAGAATCTCCCGCGCCCATACAATCGGACCGGACCGCTGGTGTGCCGTGCGCAAGGGGGATAACCAGACATTGACCATGGATATTTGTGATTTCACCGGAAAAGTCTTGGGTACGCCCGTGCGCACCATCCCGGATCCAAGTTTTCAGAACAGTGGAGTGATAATTAATTATCGCGTGGAGGCCACTACCCCGGCCTTCCTTTTTGCACATTTCATGAATTTCTCCGCCTGTGCTCGAAATGATGAATACAGCATATCAATGCTTGATGAGAATGGAAGCCTGGTCAGGACTTTTTCCCTTCCGATGGTTCAAAAGAAACTTACGAAAAAGGAAATTGATTATATAGAAATTCGAGTAAGAAAAAACATGGCTAGAATCGCCAAAAGGCCGGGCATGAAAAAAGTCGTGGATAAAGCGGTCCAACAAATACTGCATGCAATCCCACCTCAAAAAATCATTATCTCTTCAATGATTCTTGGTGAAAGGCATCTGTTTGTCCAACGGATGGCGGATGATATCTCTCAGACAGAGACGCCAATGTGGGTGGATATTTTTGCACTAAAGGGTTCGTACCTGGGGAAAGTCAGCATGATCCAATGGCCTCTCTTTTGCGGCAGAGACGCTTTCTATTTTGTTGAAGGAGACAATGAGGGGGGTACGCGTGTGGTTAAAATGGACTATCAGATTCTTCTAGATGAAAGTTGAAAAAACCTGAGGAAGGGCGGGGGTGGAGAAAAGCCGTCTGGCTGCGTGAAGGGGGCGCGATGAAGAAAGTCATCATATTGATTCTTGTGGTGGTCATTATAAATGGTTTGCTGTTTTCCCTGGAGCGGGCAAAGCCAAAAATATCATCTATAGAGTTGAGTGATCCCAACAGCCGGAATTATGTTCCCCACCCATATCCCAAGACACGGGAACATGTAATTGCCGATTTCAAGTACTGGGTGCGCCACCATTTCATGGGTCGGGTGC
>CAZRYM010000226.1:0-2737 GCA_964604305.1 uncultured Thermotogaceae bacterium
TGGAAGAAGTCGTTCCCCTTGCCAAGAAGCTCTTAACCAAACAACAAGAAAGATTAGGCCTGGATACGTTGAAATACTACGATGAACCTCTGAGATTCAAGACGGGTAATCCCAAACCAAAAGGCACACCGGAGGAGATTGTCCAAAATGGCCTTCGAATGTACAAGGAACTTTCAGGAGAAACCGAGGAGTTTTTCAACTTTATGGAGGAGCACGAATTATTTGATTTGTTAAGCAGAAAAGGAAAGATGGGCGGTGGTTATTGCACCTTCATTCCCAACGAAAAGGCTCCCTTCATTTTCGCTAATTTCAACGGCACTTCAGATGACATTGACGTTTTAACTCACGAGGCGGGGCACGCCTTTCAGGTCTATTCAAGCAGAAATTATGAAATCCCCGAATATGTGTGGCCTTCCTTGGAAGCTTGTGAGATTCATTCCATGAGTATGGAGTTTTTTACATATCCCTGGATGAAGCTATTCTTTGAAGAAGATGTGTTGAAACATCGCTTTGCGCACCTGAGTGAAGCCATCCTGTTTTTACCCTACGGTGTCAGTGTGGACGAATTCCAGCACGCCATTTATGAAAATCCCGAAGCCACTCCGGACGAAAGAAAGAAGATATGGCGTGACATTGAACGAAAATACCTTCCCATGCGCGATTATGATGACAACACTTTCTATGAAAAGGGTACCATGTGGATGAGACAGTCCCATATCTTTGAAGTACCTTTTTACTATATCGATTACACCCTGGCGCAAGTTTGTGCCTTTCAATTCTACAACAAGATGGAACAGGACAGGATCACGGCATGGGAGGATTACAAAAAGCTTTGCAGTGAAGGCGGTTCAAAACCATTCCTGGAGTTATTGAAAACAGCCAGAATCAAGAACCCCTTTGAAAAAGGCTCGGTAAAAGAAGCAGTTAGAACCATTTCCGAAAAGATTGAAGAAATAGATGATTCGAGTTTTTGACTTTAAAAACCCCTTTCTTTTGAGAAAGGGGTTTTAATTTTTTTAACTTATTTCAAATGAGAGGACTTCCTCGCCATACCCTTCTTTTGAGCAATTTTTCCAGATTTTCAAAAAGCCATTACCTGCATCAAGGGCTTGAACTTTAACCCAAACTTGAAATGTGTTTCGTGATATTTCCTGCCATTGAGTCATTCCAAGTAAATCCAGATTATCAGCATCAAATTTGTAATCATCCATGGATGTGAGTACGCAAGTGTTATGGTCTTTGATCACCGTAACACGAACATAAAATTCATCGCCTTTGCTGACTTGTGTTGATTCAGCTTCCAAGATAAAATCACAGCTTAAGGCAACCCCCGTAAGAGCTATCATTAATAGCACAATAAACCATTTTTTCATGTCATATCCCTCCGTTTATTTTTTAATCTTTACGTTTAATGAATCTTTTGGACAATTTTGACAACAGTCCCCGCATAAAATACATTCTGAATTGGTGTGTATATCTTTTCCCATGGCATCCATTGGACATTTTTTGATACACAGGCTGCAGTCAATACAATTGTCGTCGTGCTTGATTTTAAACAAACTGAACCGGCTAATAACTGCCATTAGGGCTCCATAAGGGCATAGATACTTGCAAAATGGTCGATAGAAAAAGATGGATAATCCCACAAATAATCCGGTCAATGCCCAGTTTAGCCAACTGCCTCCAAACGTAAACAAAGCTTTAAAAGGTGTCAGGTCTGTCAGGGCTTCTCCTCCAAGGAAGATTCTGAGTACCAAAACAATCAAGATGACGTATTTTATGGCTTTTAAAATCCTATCCCATCGACGATTAATGGTTATACGCCATTTTTTAATATGCAGTAGTTCACTCAAACCCCCAAAGGGACAGACGTATCCACAGTAAAATCTTCCGAAAATGGCGGTTGAAACCAAGGGGATCAAGAATAAAATCAGATAGGCAGTCCCGGCTTTAAATAGGATATTTTGTACAGCACTGACCGGACATAAATAACCCCCGCCAAAAAAGCCGATGATAACTATGGAAGAAATAAGATAAAGAGGCCTCAACCATTTCTTTCTTTGAACAAAATTGAATAGAATGACGGCAAATGCAACTAACACACTGATGGTTGTGATTTTTAAGATCAGGTCATGATCCCAATAGGATTGTTCTTCCTTGGAAATTTGTTTTGTGATTTGAACATCCTCAGGAGGCCCAAATTCAGCTAAAACTATAATTGATATTAATAGGAGAACGATGATGATATACCTTGTTTTTTTGTTCTGCATTCTTGAACACCTCCTTTTGAGATATATTACACGGTAAACATTAGAGAAAGCTTAGAATTATTTTTGGTTTATTCAGGCTAATTTCTTTCTCATCATCTTGACTAAATTCAAGAACAACAAAGACACCATGACTCCAATCACAACCCAAAAACTGATCCACTTAACAGCCGTGGCCGTAGTCGTTATCATCATCAGGGGTTTAACAACCGTTGGATAGATAGAAGTGTTGACAATCATTATTACCGTTTCTACAATATCTGCCACCGCTCTGATTAATGGAAGGACTAAAAGCCATTCATAACTTTCATAGAGAGACAGTCTTCTTAAAAATCGAATAATGAAAGTAGACTGTAGCAGAAACAGTGAAGCGATGATACAAAAATCCAAAAGCAATAAAATCAGGTACGCCTCTCTTCCGGGTTCTCTGATTATTTGCAGATAATTATATATTTCAACCGGTGGGTTGA
>CAZRYM010000227.1:0-2737 GCA_964604305.1 uncultured Thermotogaceae bacterium
ATACACGGAATTTGGGAGGCAAATTCCTTAATCATCAGACCTGTCCCCTCTGACTGGCTTTAATCAAGGGCCCTGTCCCCTCTGACTTTTTTCTCAAACAACTTACCTAATAGTTTTATTTGAATTTTGTGAGTTTTCATCTTCACATAATATTTTCAAAAAAACAAAAAGAATTATGGTATAATCGAAAATCAAACTTTTAGGCCTACTCATGGCACCAAAAGACACCATAGCAATGCTAGCCGTGTTATATAGAAGAAATTGTCAAGAGGAATTGTTTTAATGTCATTCAACAAAGGCTTCTTGTTTTCTTGGTATTGGAATCAAATTATTTGATCGATGCCTTTCCTAAGCTATTTGAGCTTATTGAGAACCAGAAAAAGTGTCTGTTAATTGTTCTGGGAAATCAACTTTAAGCAAAAAACAGAACTATCCCAAAATAGAATTAAGAATTAATCACCATCTTGTCAAAGCGTTTCGTAACTTTTTTACATATTATTTGGACTACCAAATCTGTGAAGAAAGGAAGGATAAGAATGGCGAAAAAAAAGAGGTCTTATTGGTCAACGACACTGCGACTTCTGGGTATCGTTCTCGCGATATGGGCCGGAGTTTCTTTGGGATTAAGTATTATTTTAGCACCTTTGCTTAACCACATTCAGCTTGGAGGCTATCCCTTGGGATTTTGGTTTGCACAGCAAGGATCCATTTATACTTTTATAATCCTTATTTTTGTCTACGCAATACTCATGGGAAGAATTGATCGGAAATTTGATGTTCACGAAAAGTCCGAAAAAAAATCTAACAGGAAAAGGAGATAGTCTATGAGTCTTCAAGTCATGACGTATATTGCCGTTGGATTAAGTTTTTTGTTGTATTTGGGAATTGCCTTTTGGTCACGTGCGAAATCAACCAGTGATTTTTATGTGGCGGGGGCAAGTGTAGGACCTGTTGTCAATGGAATGGCAACCGCTGCAGATTGGATGTCTGCTGCTTCTTTTATCTCCATGGCCGGTATGATTTCAAATATGGGTTATGGAGGCTCGGTTTTCTTGATGGGATGGACAGGAGGCTTTGTGCTCTTGGCAATGCTACTTGCTCCCTATCTTCGAAAATTTGGTAAGTTTACTGTTTCACAGTTTATTCGAGACCGTTTTTATTCCAAAACCGCCGCTGCTGTGGCTGTATTGTGTTTATTAGTTGCTTCTATTACTTACATCATCGGTCAGATGACGGGTGTTGGAGTAGCTTTCTCAAGATTTTTAGGCGTTTCCAATGATGTGGGAATTTACATCGGTATGGCTATTGTGTTCGCTTATGCGGTATTTGGTGGAATGAAAGGGATTACCTATACACAAGTGGCGCAGTATTGTGTCATGTCGATTGCCTATATCATTCCTGCGATCTTTATTGCTTTCTACCTGACAGGAAATCCCATCCCTCAACTTGGATTGGGTTCTAATCTAACTGGTGAAAACATTGCCCTTTTAACTCGATTGGATCAGGTGGTAACAGATCTTGGTTTCAAAGAGTACACCACTTCCCTACCGGGTAGTACTTTAAATATGGTTTTATTTACTTTGACACTCATGATCGGTACTGCGGGTTTGCCTCATGTTATTATGCGATTTTTCACTGTGCCCAATGTTGCTGCCGCAAGACGTTCAGCAGGTTGGACGCTTGTATTTATCGCAGTATTATATACAACAGCTCCGGCAGTTGGGGCCATGGCAAAGTACAATCTGCATACAACTGTGACGCCCGGTATCGAACAGAATATGAGTGTATTTGAACCTGAAGCGAGTCTGGTTGGTGAAGATAGGCCTGATTGGATGAGGCGTTGGGAAAAAACCGGACTTTTGCAATGGGAAGATAAAAATAACGATGGGCGTATTCAATATTATAATGACAACTCATCGAATCAGCAATTTTTGGCAAGTGCAGCAGAGGCCGGTTGGCAAGGAAACGAGTTGACAGTGAATGCGGATATTATTGTTTTGGCCAATCCCGAAATAGCGATGCTGCCTTTTTGGGTCATTGCCTTGGTTGCCGCAGGAGGTATTGCAGCCGCTCTGTCAACAGCAGCAGGCTTGTTAATGGCCATTTCTTCCGCTGTTTCTCATGATTTGATCAAAGGGATATTCTTCCCAAAGATTTCTGAGAAAAGCGAGCTGTTGACCGGGAAGATTTCAATGGCTGTTTCAATTGTGGTGGCAGGTTGGTTGGGACTAAACCCACCTGGTTTTGCAGCTGGAACAGTGGCATTGGCTTTTGGGATAGCGGCGAGTTCTCTGTTCCCGGCATTGATGATGGGGATATTCTTTGTTAAAATGAACAAAGAAGGTGTTATTGCAGGTATGTTGTCAGGACTTACTGTAACGCTTTTTTATGTCTTTGCTCACAAGGGAATCTTTTTTATTCAAGGGACACAGTTTACTGAATTAATCGGGGGACCGAATAGCTTTTTTGGTATTACGCCTGAAGCAATCGGTGCCGTGGGTGCATTTGTTAACTTTTTAGTGGCCTTTATTGTACAGCGTTTTACCAAGAATCCACCTGAGCACATCCAAGCCCTGGTTGAGAGTGTTCGTTCCCCAAGAGGGGCAAAAGTAGTTGATGGCGCTCATTAATTTTTCAATGCTTTTAATTATGTATCATGAATGGAGTTTTCAAATATGAATTGGGATACATTGCAAGTGGTTATGGTATTTAATTGGATTTTGTATATCGGCCTTAT
>CAZRYM010000228.1:0-2727 GCA_964604305.1 uncultured Thermotogaceae bacterium
TTTCATTTATCCTTACCGTTACCGTTAACGGTACTATCATAACAAATAACATTCCCATGACCAAACCTGATTTTCAAGGATTAGAATCGATTATAAGTTTAAAGCTTTAATTTTCTTGATTTTTCTTCATTTTACTTAATATTTTTCTGAGGTTTGTATTTTGTGGAAACAAAAAGATTATTAAATGTAGGGGCGGACCTGCGTGTCCGCGCGTTATATTCCAATATTTGAAAATATAAAGACTTATTTCAAGATTTACGACTCTTTTATTTTGTTTCTCTGATAACATTTCTTATAATGAAGCATGGAGTTTTTCCCAGAGGGAAAACACTCCAAGGTCAATGTCTTTTTTGACCACACTCTGGTGCTCCCCTACGTTAGATGAGCTCCAAGAGCAGCTTATATGTATTCTCCAATCCGTCTTTATGTGTTCTCTCATAGCCATGAGAGGCTGATACGCCAGGACCAATAAGCGCAAAAGCTGCGTCCATTCCCGATCTGAGGGCAGCTCCGGCATCTGATCCGTATCTGGGATAGCTGTCTACGGCAAAGGTGAGTTTATTTTCTTTTGCTATCTTAATGAGTTTTGTGGTCAGATTATAATCGTACGGAGTTGAAGAATCCTTTACACAGATTGATACGCAGGTTTCATCCGTTTCCAGATCATCCCCAACAGCCCCCATATCTACTGCCACCATCTCGTTGATATCGTCTGGAACTCCTACTGATGCGCCATGTCCTACTTCTTCATAATTGGTAAATAACAGTTCAACTCGTCGGGATAAATCAATCTTTTCTTCTTTAACGGCTTTCGCCAGCTCAATTAATATCGCAGCACTTGCCTTATCATCCAGATGTCTGCTTTTAATGAAACCGGATTCGGTTACAACCGTTCTGGGATCAAAGGAGATAAAATCCCCTGCCATGATTCCTATTTTTAGGGTATCAATTCTGTTTTTTACCGGTTCATCAATGACAATTTCCACTGTGGTATCGTCTCGTTTGATGGAATTGAGGTCACCGTATACGTGTACCGATGAATGATTCAGTTGTACAGTTCCGCTATATGTCTTTCCATCTCTTGTGTGAATGAGGCAGTTCTCCCCTTCAATATTATTTTCAGGAAATCCCCCTAATTTTGTTATTCTCAGCCTACCGTTTTCTTTTACCGATCTCACCATTGCACCAAGGGTATCAATATGAGCAGATAGCAGTAATGGGTTTCCTTCTCCGCCTAAAAGAACTCTGATACTTCCCTTTTTTGTTTGATAAACCTTATAACCCATTTCAATAAATAATTCTTTCAGATAATCTTCAATTGTGTTTGTAAAGCCCGTAGGGCTTGGAATAGAACATAATTTTTTAATGCTGTCCGTTATGTTTGTTACTCTTTTTTTCATCGTATTCTCCCTTCTGTGTCTTTAGTATACAGTTTATGATATCTTCTTTTTCGAAAGGTTTTGCCAAATAATCATCAAACCCCATATTCATGATTCTTTTTTTGTCTTCAGCAGATGCATATCCTGTTATGGCTATGATCGGAATTTCCATGCCATTTTCTAATTTATGTATTTCTCTCATCGCCTCATAACCATCCATAATTGGCATTTGTATATCCATAAAGATCAAATCGATTTGATTTTCTTTAAAAACTGATAAGGCTTTTTCGCCATTTTCAGCTTCAAGTATCTTTAAATGGTATTCTTGAAGTATTTTTTTTAAAATAAACCTGTTGATGCGATTATCTTCTACAATCAAAACTGAAAGAACAGTACCTAAAATAACACTTTTTTTCTCCGATTTCTCACTCTCTATTTTAATTTCATCGTGGAGTTTAACTGGAATAATCACTTCAAATTGCGTTCCTTTTTGTTTGAGGCTATCCAAATTAATAACCCCTTCAAATTGCTGTACATAGTGTTTGACAAGTGTCAAACCAAGGCCAATCCCGGTATATTTTTTTTGAAGTGAATCGTCTTCCTGGTAGAAGTAATCAAAGAGTTTTCTTTGTGTTTTTTCATCCATACCAATGCCTGTGTCCTTTATTGTGATAATCAAGGAATCGCCTTTTGAAGGGTCAGATAGGTATCTGAAAGTTGAATGAACAGAGCCTTCATTGGTAAATTTCACGGCATTTCCAATTAAATTGTCAACGATCTGTTTTATCCTGTTAGGATCACTGATAATTCTTTTGGGAAGATTATGAAATTGCACTTTAAAATCCAGTCCTTTTTCCTTGGCAGAAATCTTAAATAAATTTGATGATTGTAAAAAAAGACGTTTCGGATTAAATGGAATATCCGACAATTCAAAATGTCCGGATCTTAATCTGCTAATTTCCATTAATTCATCGATAATCCTTTTTAATTCTCCTGAAGATTCCATCGCCATGGTGATCAACGTCTCTTTTTCTTCGGTTGAGATATCCTGAGCCGATAATATTTCCAAAGTTCCGATGATTCCAGAAAGAGGCGTTCTAAGTTCATGACTCATATTTGCTAAAAATAACGCTTTTGTTCTGTCAGATTCTTCGGCTTTAATCTTTGCATTATTTAATTCATCCGTTCGTTCATTGATTTTTTGCTCCAGATCTACTTTTAAATGATCAATTTCTTCACTTAGCCTTTGTTTTTGATTTTTTTCATTTTCAATCTGCTTTCTGGCGTTTATGCTCTCTATTTTTGATTCAAATTCATTCTTATAAATGATGTAAATGACTCTCGAAAT
>CAZRYM010000229.1:0-2725 GCA_964604305.1 uncultured Thermotogaceae bacterium
ACAGAAAGAAGAGTATAGCGAAAAAAAGATTATATAAAAGACACTCGATTCGGTGAGACACTTGACTTAGGAAATGTCCGGTTTTTTTTATGGAAAGAAAAATTTATTCCAAAGCGTATTTAACAGCAGCTATTGCATGAATAGTGGTTGTATCAAAAATAGGTATAGGACTTTGTTCTTGTGTGATTAAGAGTGGGATTTCCGTGCATCCTAAAATGACACCCTGTGCACCTTTTTTTTGAAGGTTATAGATAATCTGAAGATATTGTTTTCGACTGTCTTCATTCAATATCCCTTTGACTAATTCTTGATAAATAACTTCATGGATTTTTTGTCTGTCATTTTCATCAGGGATTATTGTTTTAATTCCATAATTATCTTTGAGTCTTTTTTTGTAGAAATCGCCTTCCAACGTAAATTTAGTTCCTAAAAGTCCAATTGTTTCCAAACCTGCTTTTTTAATAGCTTCACCAGTGGCATCTGCAATGTGCAATACATGTAAACCAGTGTTTTCTTTAATTTCAGAAGCCATTTTATGCATGGTGTTTGTACAGATGACAAGAAAATCAGCGCCCGCTTTTTTGAGGTTATTGGCCTCAAACACCATCAGATCTGTGAGTTTGTCCCATCTGTTTTGATGCTGTAAAATTTCAATTTCGTGGAAATCCAGAGAGTTGAGTATACACTGAGCAGAATGTGTACCACCCAGTGTCTTTTTCACCTCTTCATTAATGATTCGATAATATTCCAATGAAGATTCCCAACTCATTCCACCTAATAATCCTATTTTTTTCATTAAATCACCTCGTATAATTCTATCATTTATATTGTGTGATTATGTTATTTGATTTTAATGGTGATATTAGATAAAAGGGAGAGATCATGTAAGTTCTCCCAGATAGTAAACAAATGCAATTTTTTCATTTACGTTTGGTAAATCAATCTTTTTTCAATGAAGCATATTTTACAGATTTAACTTATAATATCTGTTACATCTTCGATGTCTTCTTCTGAAACCTTATCCAAAGGCATAACTGCATTTTCCCCTTTGATAAAATCAATTTGCTTCAGGTCTATTTTTCTCACCCTTCGATTGTACATGGTATGATAATATATGACTAAATTTTTCGTGTCGTTTGCTATTGTCCACTGGGTTGCTGATGGCATACGGTCACCACTGTTTCCTTCAGAACCTTCTGCAAGGTGAGGGCCCACATTGAAATTATCCAAAATTCTAAAGAGTTCCTTCACCGTGTCATAGCCACCAATTGTTTTCCTTGAATACTGACTGAAGATAACGGCTCTCACAAATCTGGACGGAGAAGTGAAATCTCCGGGCAATCCAAGCATACCAGATCCTCCGGCTAACGGTGTTATTGTTAAATCACCCCATAGGACAGGATCAAATGCCTTACTGGAAATATAACCGTAATTTCTGAGATTAGTAAGGTGCCAGTCAAATGTTGGATTGTTTGTGATGACACCTACAGGGTTGTCAGTGATCTGAATTGTTCCATCGATGAATTCTATGACAACACATGCACCACTTTTATCAGATGCCATGAGGTGTCCCGGCCAAGCTTTTCCAATAACCGGATCAACCACCGGTACGACTCTTACTTTTTCAAGACCGCTCTTCATTTCTTCGATATTTGAAAATTTGGATAGGATAAACGTGACTATATCAATGGGTGAGATTGAGATTGAAGCATATTCAGGATTGTACTCTGAATATTCTGCAAATCCTTTATGTAAAAATGCGCCAACAGATAGTCCTTTTTCATTCAACCCATCCATTGTCACCCCTTCAGAAGCTTGAAAAGCAACAAATCCATATTCAGTTTGCCATTTGATTCCGTTTTTACCGTCAGGTGTCATTGCTTGAAATTGTTCTCCACGTGGGTATACAGATGCTTGGGAGTGCATGTTAAAGTCTCCCCATTCATTGGTTCTTCCGCGAACAACTGTCCCATCTTCACCGATTAACTGAATTCCAGTGCATGCAAGTGTAATAGAAGATTGTACTAAAATGAAAAAAACAAAGAACAGAATTAATCTCGAAGCCTTTTTAGTTTTAAGTTTCATAATATTTCCTCCTTTTAATTGTATGGATCAAAATCTATTTCTGATAGAAGAAGATTGCTTATGAAAAAAAGAATCTTTGGATTATCATTATAACATGAAGAGAGTTTACAACTTTCACAAATAGAGTTCATAAATATGGTACAATAGCTTTATATAAGCTAACCTGATGATTGTTATTAGAATTTATTGACAAATTTCCAATAGAAAGAACTGTGACTTTTCTGAAAGCGTTTTCAACTAATGACAAAGGGGTTGTTTTAATGAAAAGATTAATTTTGATTCTGATGATTTCATTCGTTTCTGTGATGTTAATGGCAAATTTCTCTCTCGGACTTGCATTTGGTGAACCTTCTGGATTATCCGCTAAATATGAAGTTTCGCCAAATATGGCCTTTGATTTCGGAATAGCTTATTCATTTTTATGGGGTATCAGTGGTTATAGCTTTCATGCAGATATTTTATACCTGTTTCCCAATGTTATTATTATCGATGGAAACAGAATCCCTTTGTACGCAGGAGCAGGTGCAAGTTATCTGGGAGTTGTTGGTTTAGCTGAGTATGGAGCTTATTGGATTAGGGCAAGAATACCCTTTGGCGTTTATTATCCTTTAAGTATTAACAGGAATTTCAATATTGAGCC
>CAZRYM010000230.1:0-2722 GCA_964604305.1 uncultured Thermotogaceae bacterium
TCTCAGAACGATGACCAGTGAAAGTACCATGATGATCCGAAGTGATGCCATCCCTGCAGATATTACAGCCATCCTCAATGAGATTGAAGGGGTTAAAAAGGCCACCGTTCAAGACGATTTGTTGGAAATCATCTTCGGAGACAATTGCGAGGAAACCATCATGCACACATTATTGGAGAGCAAGTTACGCATAAAAACCATCACCATGGAAGAGCCGAACCTTGAAACAGTTTTCCTGAGTATTACGGGAAAGGCTCTTCGGGATTAAAGGAGGGATGAAAGTGAAAAATAAAAGATTTGGAGCGTTCTTGACCATTGTCAAGAAAGACCTGAAGGTCTTTTCAAGCGATCTGTTGGTTTATTGTCTGTTAACCCTTGTATTCCCCCTTTGTCTCGGGTTATTTTACGGACTTATGTATCAAAACATCATGGAACAAGAGGTTAATTTGCAACCGTTAACCGTTTACACTTATTCAACAACGGACGATCCAGCGATTAGCAGTCTACTTCAGACCTTTGACAGCGAAGCCTTTTCCTTTGTTGAACAAAATAAAACAGAGAGCTTGGAGAACTTTGAGCTATTGACGGAGGAAGAGGAGTCTGTGGGGATCATTTTATCGGATTCAAAATTGACTTGGGTCAACAAAGGTCAGGAGTCGCTGGAAAAGGGAACTGTGAGAACATTTTTGGAAAACGCATTGAAAGAAATCAACATTGCAAAAGAACAGCAAAATCAGATGGATACAATTTCTCTGGCTTCAGATCAAGCAGAAGCAGATGATTTGACAGCTGAAATGATGCAAATTTCCGCATCGAATTATGTGGGTAAAACACAGGCTTTAGAGATTAAATCTCTTTCATCAACCGCCTTTTTTATCCTGTCCACGTTTATCGCATTCAGCTTGTTCATCACCACAAATAGTTTACAGGAGAGAGAAAAGAAGCTTTTTCTCCGTTCTTTTGCCACAGGTTCATCTCGTATGACGCTATATTTGACCAACGCCTTTTCGAATTTTCTCATTAGCTTCATGATGTGTTTGGTCTATTTTCTTGTTGTTTTTTTCGTTTTGTTAAAACTACCGGTATCTATGGGTCAATTGTTGTGGATTGTCTCCCTTCAGGCCCTTTTTATAAGCAGTTTCCGCGCCATGATTACTGGTTTCTGTCGAACGGACAAGGGAGGTACTACCTTAAGTATTTTTGTTCTCATGTTCATGTTGTTCGCTGGTGGGGCTTCTTTCCCAATCGAGTCTTTTGGGGAGCCATCCTTGTTGACAAACCTGGCGCCAAACTACAATTTATTTAAGCTCTATGAAGCAGCAGCACTAAATCAACCTCATGTAAACCTGCAGTGGCGCATCATGACTGTTTTGATTCTTTCACTGGTTATGTTGTTTGCCGGGCTAACGGTCTTTTTAAAGAGGGAGGAGGTATAACATGAAACTGTCATTGATGATCGCAAACCTGAAGCGATTGGGTAAAGATTTTAAGTTATTATTGGGGGTTTTCTCCGCACCGATTTTGATTATCCTGGTGATTTCCACTTTAACCACAACAAATACCGTGCAAACCATCAATATGGGTGTCGTCAATCATGACGGGGGTGTCCTCTCCCAAACCTTTATTGAAGAACTAAAACAGGATCCAACGCTTGCAATAAAAGTATATGATGAAGACACGGCGAAGTCGGAATATTTAAAAAAGCGTTTACCAATCATTCTGACTATACCGGAAGATTTTTTTAAAAGGGTCTTGGCCGGTGAAGATGTAGAAATGAGTTTTATGCATATAGCGACTGTTCCAGGGGATACGATTATGAAACAAACGGACCAATTGGTGAAAGGCCTCCTTCAAGAAGAGATGATTGAAACATCCTTGGAGAAAAATATCGAACTCACGAGCCAAGTGACACCCATCGAATTTGAGGAAGCCCAATATAAGAAGCAACCTGACGGATTCATGACGACAAGTTTTATCATAACCTTCATGATGTTTTCCATTATCTTTTTATCCCAGGAATTGATCGATTTAAGGAATAAAAACTTGTTGTTTCGCATGTTCGCCACACCCAACAGCCCTTCACAACTGACCGGGTCACTGATGGCAACCATGTTTCTGTTTTTTGCCATTCAGGCTGTTCTCTTGTTCGTGATTGGTTCTGTTTCCCTTAAAGTGCCTTTACTGTCCGGCAATATGATAGGATCCACACTTATATTAGCTTGTTTTATCCTGGTAAATTTGAGTCTGGGAGTTTTGGTGGGCCGACTCTGTAAGAACACCAGTATGATTGGGATTTGGGCGAATATTGTTATCCTTCCCACCGGTATCATTAGCGGGATTTTTGTACCGAAAGAGTTTTTGCCGGAGTTTTTAAACCGAATTTCCTTTCTTGCCCCTCAGTATTGGGTGATGGATGGTTTGCAAAAGATGAATGCCGGGATGCCTGTTAGTGATATTGGGTTGAACATCTTGATATTACTGCTTTTGGCGGCATGTATCTTTTCTGCGGGAATTTTTAAATTTCAGAAAATGGTGAGGGCGTAATTGGAAATATCAACTTGATGGCTGATGACAGGGGCACTGATACACTCATCGTACCTGTCGCCGGCTATCTAATAGACTAAAAATCCCCCCTAGGGGGGATTTTAAATTTTTAGTGTCGTATTAATTGCCAGTTAATGATTTAATTTGAAGTAATTTTTGTTAATCTAAGCCTGTAAAA
>CAZRYM010000231.1:0-2620 GCA_964604305.1 uncultured Thermotogaceae bacterium
ATGGTTGGAGAATAAAAATCAACTGTCAAATTAAGCCAAAGGAAAAAAACATATATGCATAAGGACAAGATCCATCGAATCAACAAAAAAATCCCCCCAAATTAATTACCGATTCGCCCCTACAAAAGATACCTTCCAAAGCCCGATATTATCTGCCGGTATCTCTTGAGTCTCCCAATTAACGCCATCCTTCGAATGCCTGATAATGCCTTGTGGTAAATCCGCTGATGCAGCAAAGGACTTGAATCCAACTGCCCAGATCTTCTCATCGAAACAGGTAATTCCCTCATATTGATAATTGATATTCCTGTCTGCTACAGACCCTTTAAACGCATCACCGTCTTTTTCAATCTGGAGAATCAAACCACCGGAAAAGCCACTAATATTCTGAACCGCCCAAGCCTTTTCAGCTGAAGGCGCACAAAGATCATCCAAATCATTTTCCGCTGCAATCTTTGGGGCATCTTTGTTCCATGTTGTTCCCCCATCTGTCGTCCGATAAACATCCGCCATGGGACGAACACACGCCCAAACGGTCTGTGAATCAACAATGGAAACAGCCATGGGTCCGGCACCGGGATCATCTCCCAAATCAGGCAAAAATTCCTTTCGCCAGCCTTGTCCAAAATCCGAAATATGAATCATGCCATGATCTCTTGAACCCACATCGGCGATCCACACATCGGAGCCCTTGGCATCCATCCGGTTCACCTGAACGATGTCGATTCCCGGATGTTCTATCACTTCCCAATCCTGTCCACCGTTGGCAGTTCTTAATACCGTTCCGTGAAGGGTCACCGCCCAGACGATATCACAGTTGATGGCCTTGATGCTTTTCACAGAATCTGTTGCTGCAACACCAATGGGTAATTCCTGTGGAGTCCATGTATTGCCGCCATCCACCGTATTGATAATCATGCCGCCGGTACCTTCACCGTCATTACCAAGAGCTGCCCAGGCTGTCAACTCATCAGCTGCTGTAATATCGTTACCCGGCAAGCCTTCCCAGAGAGACGGATCGCCCTGAACTTTCCATGTTTTACCACCATCACGTGTATGAACGATAGCGGCGGAATTATTCTCATCCCAGCCAATGGCCCAACCGACCTTTTCATCACCTGTTTGAATGACGAGGATACAGCCTGTTAAACCAATCAATAAAGCTAAAACAAGGATGATTACATAAATTCGTTTTAACATTTTAACCCTCCATTTGTGTTATAAGAACATAGTACTTTTAAAAAAAAAAAAATTAAATATTAGTCAGTTAATAACTGTGATAGTAGGTATTACAAAGAATATAATTGTAAAGTTTTAAAATGTTTTTGAATATGTTTAAAGTGTTTATCATTGTCCAAAATTGTAGTTCGTTTCTTATTGCAATAAAAGCTAATAAAATATCCTGAAATGGGAATTTCAATCCCTCTTTTTTTAATTTGTTTAGCATCAAGCCTATTTCGAACCAATCACTATGAGTTATTTCAAGAAAAGTAAAATCTGAAAGTGCTTGCCTTATTTTTTCAATCTCTTTTTCATTTCTTGCTCCATGAAGTAATTCTGCAAGAACAATCCCGCAAGTGGCAATTTCATTTGTTTGAAATACCTCAAAAGCTTCTTTTGTTGGGTTTTTCCAGAAGTCAATGATTATGTTTGTATCAACAAATATCATAATTTACTATTTTCTCTAAGTTCACTTATCACTGAATTATCTATTTCTATCTTCCCGGCTAAATCAAGGAATGCTTTGTTTTTCTCCTCAGTATCTTCAATAAGAATTATTTCCATTGTTTTACCTATAAATCTTTGTAGTTCAGGTATTTTAATCGTATCAGAATTAATGATCATTTTTTTTCTGATCGCTTGCATATTTTTCACTCCTTTTTATCCTTATTTTTCAATTATAACATAGTGAAGATCTGTGTTTTCTTGAAAAAAAAGAAATTATAAAGAGTAATTGCCAATGATATATAAGTTGAATAAAACAACCAGACATTTTTAATTTTCTCAGCTCAGGTTCAGCCAGCGGCTCAGGGGACTGATCCCCGGAAGTTTGTACGATTTTAAAACGAAAGGGTATATAATACTACAAACTATATAAGAAATTTCAAATAAATAGGATCTTTTAAAAAGGAAGAAACGAAAGGATAGTGACTGACAATGAACAGACAAAGAGGAATCCATGTTTTGATCGTTTTAATATTTATGGTAAGTGTGGCCTTCTCCTTTGACCATCCTATTTTATACGTAAAGGATAATCTCAATTCAAATGGAACATACCTGGAACTCTACGATCCGTCAAGCGGTAAAACTATCCAAGTAACCGATGCAACGACACCGGGATTGTTCAATCTGTCTTTTCCCGTTGTATGTGACAGTACAGGATTAATAGGTTTTACCAACCACACGCAGTCTATGGCTGCAGAGGTCTACGTCATTGACCCAAACAGCACCACGCCTCGAAAAGCAGTGGATAGAGCTATCCTTGAAGACATCTCTCCGGATGGTAAACATCTGCTGGTTTCAGGAGCTTCTTCATCTCCTTCTCTATATTTGGTGGATGTGGCTACTCATCAATTAGAACAAATCACAAAGGGCTACACCGTCAGCTCGGCCAGTTTCT
>CAZRYM010000232.1:0-2619 GCA_964604305.1 uncultured Thermotogaceae bacterium
AATTGATGAAGCTGAAGATGGGGATACAATAGTTGTATTTCCGGGTGAATATAAAGAAGCATTGAGGATTAGTTCGAAAGATCTGCATTTAAAAAGTTCTAATCCCGAAGACGAATCCGTAATAGCATCAACGGTTATAAACGCTGAAGATTTCTCCGAATCGGTAATAACGCTTAGCGGCGTGAATGAAGAGACGATCATTGAAGGGTTTACAATAACACATAATCTTCTTAACACAGGATCCGGAATCCTGATCAGTGATTCATCTGCAGAAATCAGAAATAACAAGGTAACATTTAACGAAGCTGAAAAGGGTGGCGGTATTTGGATTAGAAATACATCCAATGCTCTTAACCGAGATAATGGAACTGTTTATATCCATCATAACGTGATTTCTTCAAACAGCGCAACTGCCGGCGGGGGTATATACCTTGAGGGGAATACCGGAAACACACTTGAAGCAAAAATAGTACAAAATATCATAGAGTATAACGATGCTGAAAAGGGTGGCGGCATATGCACCAACGGTTTCAGCAGGATAAAAAACTCAAATGATCAATACTGGCATGCGCATATTATGCCGGGAACTACTGATTCAACGGAGTCCGTCGAAAGGGCGAGTTTGACAAACAGCTATCTTGAAAACTCTATACAATCAGTAAAGCGGGCAGAAGGCTCAGATATTCATTTTGAACGAACTTCAGCATCGTCTGTTGAGAAGATACTGGCGCATGCAAAACTTGATCAAGTCAGGGTATACGGGGCGTTTAACGGTGGTGAAATCGCAAGGTTGTTTACTCAGGAACCGGATATGACGGAAGTTGCAAGCAGTACTTATACAGAAGAAACCACTTCAAGACCATTGGCTGGAAATTATATCGAATTGACTTTCGAAATAGAGCCCGATAGTGAATATTATGTAACTCTTCAGGAAGCGGACTTGTTTTCTTATGCCCAGAGTACCAAAGAATCCACGATTTCGATTAATACTCCGGATAAACCAATACTTTCAACGCCTTTGGATGAAGCTGTCAACATCCAAAAGGATCCCGCATTTGAATGGGAAAACGCTGATGATGCCGTTTTGTATAACCTTTATTTGGGAACTGAAGAAGATAATTTACAAGAAATATGTGATGGCATCACTGAGAACAGCTGGAGTTCATCCGGACTTGAAAGAAACAACAAATATTACTGGAAAGTTGAAGCTGTTGATGGTTGGGGTGCTGCCATTTTTAGTGATGTGTTTTCTTTCATGACCGATGATACACCGTTTGAGGGTGGGAATGGTACTGAAACTGAGCCGTATCAGATTGCTAATTGGCATCAGCTGGATAGTTTACGGGAGTATCTTCAAAGCGCATTTATTTTAATAACAGACCTTTCCTCAAATACTGAAGATTATGATTCATATGCCTCCGTTTCTTCCAATGGCGGTAAAGGATGGAATCCAATAGGGAATGCACTGGAGATCTTTGGGGGAAAATTTTACGGAGATGATTATGCCATAAAAGATTTGAATATTGACCGGGGAGACACAAACCTCAACGGTCTTTTTGGGAGTATTGATGAGGCAGAAATTAAGGACCTGACTCTTGAAAATATGAGCCTCTGCGGAAATCAGTATAATGGTACTTTGGCTGGAAAAACGGAAAATTCAACTGTGACGACGATCCGTATTTTGAATCTGGATTTGCAGGGAAATGGTTTGTACACCGGGGGGTTATTCGGATTTGCTAAGAACAGCACTATTCAAAATGTATCTGTGGAAGGAAGTTTGCGTTCAGAAGATGGACAAATTGGCGGTTTGATCGGATCAGTAGATCATAGTCTCGTCAGTTTTTCAACCTTTGACGGGGATGTGATAAGTGTGAATCCCACTAAAGGTAAAAGGGTTGGCGGATTAATCGGAATTGGTTTATTCTCAACGGTTTTGGATTCACACTCAAATGGAACGGTTCAAGGGGGAAATAATCAGATAGGTGGCCTGATTGGTTACGCGCAAAATCCCACCGAAATTTTAAGATGCTATTCGCGAGCGCACGTCACAGGTAATCAATATGTGGGAGGTTTTGCCGGAGAAATCAAATTTGAAGTATTTATCAAAGACTGTTATTCAACAGGTGATGTAGAGGCCGTTAATTTTCACGGAGGTTTTATCGGACAGATAACGAATCAGAGCGTTATTGAGAATTGTTATTCAGCGGGAAGATTGCTGGATATAAACTATTATACAGGGGGGTTCTCCGGTAAAAACGTAAGCGAAATCAACAACTGTTACTGGGACATCGAGAGTTCAGGGATAGACAAATCGTTTGGAGGTACCGGGACAGACACGTCACACATGAAGACACAGGAGTTGTACGAACCTGAATGGGATTTTGAAACCGTTTGGCAAATAGATGACGATCCCGTTCAAACCTATCCGTATCTGCAGACAAATGAGTAAATCCCGCCGGTCAATAAAAACAACAAGCCTTAATAATTGAAGGGGCAACCCTTGTGTAGCCAAAAGCGAAAATGTAGGGGCTTCCCTTGTGGTTGGTCAGAAAAACACTGACCTTGGAGTATTTTGCTTACAGCAAAAACTCCATGCTTTAAATAAATGGTGTAAAAAAA
>CAZRYM010000233.1:0-2618 GCA_964604305.1 uncultured Thermotogaceae bacterium
CGATGATGTTGATATCCGGTCTTGTGAGGGGAAGGACATGGAACAATCGCCCTTTTCCGTTTTTTGAATGGCTTGGAATCTCAATGGGCTTGTGATTAAGCAACGCATGATAAAAGCGATAAGCCCCTTTGATACTGGCGCTGATAATTCGTCCGTATCCCGTTCGATTTAGTGGAACCACCTTGTGTGCCATCCAGACCGCAGCCACAGCGGCTCCGGGTTTTGACCCTTCCATGATGTAAGAACCCAGCAACATGGGATTATCGTCGTTTTTATCGAAAACATAGGCGGCAAAATAGGAGATCACATCAATCATTCTGCGATCAGAAGAGACGATGGCTCCTGCAGCATATGGAATATACCCCAATTTGTGAGGGTCCACAGTGATGGAATCCGCCTGTGGCATTGCTAAAAAAGCATCGTAAACATCACGATTCAGCCAATCGCTGTTATTCTTCTCTGATTGATGTACTTGTGTTTCAAGTTCGTCGAAAGGGATGGGCTGATTTTGTTCATCGATAAACAACGATCGGGCATATCCTCCGTAAGCGGCATCGATGTGCAAGTAAAAAGAGATGCCTTGTTCCAGGTATTGATCACGCAATTGAACCACTTTATGTACTTCGTCAACAGCACCTTCCTCTGTCGATCCTACAACAGCCACCACAGCGAGAATTGGCTTTTTCTCTGCGGTTAACCGGTCGATCAGCTCTTTTAAGGCGTCGATATCCATTCGATAATCTTCACGAACGGGAACGGCGTATAAGTTATCCTGACCAATTCCAAAGATATCCACCGCCTTCGTCCAGGAATAATGTTTGGACTGCGGAACAATCACAGCGCCGGTAGAAACACCCGACATGCCAGTACCCCGAACCGTTTTGGCTTTGACCGCTTCGAAACCCCCTTTTTCTTTCGTTTGATCAATCAAATCCAGTATTCTAGAAGTCGGTAAGTTTAACAATTGCCAATCATCCAGTCCGGCTACCAGTTCCGGACAGCATTCACGGACTGCGAAAGGAACGGAAGCCAGGTTTCGGGCCAGCCATATGGCCTCGTAATTGGCAACCGTTCCACCGGAAGTGATATGCCCCCAGGCTTTTTTTGGATCATAACCCATCAACGCGGCCAATTGACGCCCTACTTCAATTTCCAGTGAAGTAGTTGCCGGTGAGCCCTCATAGGCGCAGTTATTGGGATTGTACAAAATCGTCAGCATATACCCCAAATTGGCCGCCATCAACGTGTCCGTGTTCATATGCCCCAAATATCGGGGAGAAAACCAGGGCGTGGAGCTGTCCTGAAGCTGGCCTGCCAAATCAACAAGCGCCTCTCGTGTCTTTTGAAGGGTATCCTGAAAATCATCATGTTTTTTCTCAGCCTCCGTGACCACCGGTTGATCATCCGGATGAAAAAACTTTCTCCAATCCGCATGATCATCCATCAGATACAACAACATTCGCCTGAAGAAATCATAATTCTCAGACTTGGGCCCCATAAACAAGGCATCTGTATTGATAGACTCGTCCATGATTTCACTTCCTTTTTTTGAAGTTACAGTATTAGATTCTATCATTTTGGTTAGGTTTTGTAAAAGATAAAGAAGAAGGACTTTTTTTGAAAAGAAAATGGCTTATAAAAAGATAATTTTAAATTATTTCTAAGAAATTCTTCTGGTGAAATAGCGATTAATTTGGATTTAGCGTAATCTATAGAATTTCTCATTATTATTAAATAGTTTTTTTCTTTGTTTCTTCAAGAGAAAATCCGTCGTTGGAGATGTTTCCTTGGAAAGATTTTGACGATCTTCTCGAAAGCCCCTTCAATTTCAGGCGGAATTTCCACATGGCTAATAAAGCTTTTGCCTTTTGGTCCGTAACCTGCGGGGGTATCTCTAAGTCTTGGAATCTCTCCCAAAACGAGGGATACAAAACGTTCAAGGGTCCAGGGGGGGTCTGACATATTCAGTTTGATTTGGTTGTTTTCCAGCACCAGCTGAGGGTTTCGAGAAGCAAAATTGATAAAAGTCGTTTTCTCTGAAGCCCATTCTTTCTGAAAGGAAGCATCCGTTCTCAATTGCATGGTGGCATCCTGGATGAGAATGACCAGAGTGTGCTTTAAAGCCTTTTGCTTCACAACACGAAGAGCTTCACGGGCATTGGAACCGCAATTGGTGGATGCAGTTTCCAGGAAGACTTTTTCCGGGTCAATGGAAAAGTTTTTTCTTAAAATCTGATACAAAATTTCCGATTCGGATTTTTCATTAGTCTGAATATTGGAAAGGGAAGCATTTTCTTGAACATTTGATACAAGAAAGGATGTGGAATGACCCTTTCCACCGCAGATTAAAAGATTATCTGCTAATCGATTCAACAGAACTTTACCGGCAAGCATTGCAGAATGAACATCACTGTTTCCTAGAAGGATTATCAGATCTGCCATGGATGACCCAAACTTCTTTACCAAACAATCTTTTGTAAGATTATCAAGATCACGTCTTGCAAGAAAATCAGCTATCAGATTGATTTCTTCCATCACTTTTTTTAAATTGTCCATATTTCCACCCTTTTTGAATGGATTGTTTGCTTAATTCTATCATAAAAAAAGCGGCCATTTTT
>CAZRYM010000234.1:0-2611 GCA_964604305.1 uncultured Thermotogaceae bacterium
TTTTGGATGCCATAATGGCCACAATAATACCATCCCAACCGTAGCCCGGTGAACTAGACCACAAAAACCTACCGTGAAAACCAATGAGCTCAAAGATACCGGCCGTGCCGGCTATTGCACCTGAAAGAAGCTGGACTTTTATCAATTCTCTCTTGATATGGATTCCGGAATATTCCGCGAACTGTGCATTGGATCCAATCATTTTGATCTTTAATCCCCAACGGGTCTTTTTAAAAAGATACCAAACGAGTAAGGCGAGAAAAATCGCAAAGAAAAAGCCTACATGTAATTTATACCGTTCATTGATGAGGGGTAAAGCGGAAGAAGGGGCGAATTTCACCGACATCAAGGCACCGGAAGTCTCGTCTCGAATCAATCTCTTGATGAGGTAAATGCCCAAATAAAAGGCCAGATAATTCATCATCAGGGAAACCAGAATCTCTGAATTCTTTTTTTTACAACTGGCATAAGCGGGTAATATAGACCACGAAGCACCTGTTACACCTGATACGATGAAGATTAATGTCATATGGGCAAAAGGGGGTAAAGTTGTGAAAACGGCAATACATGAGCCTGCAACAGCTCCTGCAAACATTTGCCCCTCAGCTCCCAGATTCAAAACTCCGGCGCTAAACACCATGGATATAGCCAAACCGGTAAATATCAGGGGGGTGGTTTGGTTGAGCCATTGAGAAAAAGACATCATGTTGAAGTGAATCTCCCCTGAAAACACACGGATAAAAGGACTGGTAAGAAAGAGAAAAAACGCCTCATTTGTGCTGTCAAAAGCCGAAGTTAGTCCTCCAAAAAAAACATCAGTCTTATAATCAATATGAGAGAAGACAGTCAATAAGTAAGCCGCAAACAAAGAAAACAGGATGATAAAAAGAACTCTGATACTCCGAACTGATAGAATGGTTTTCATGTTATTTTACCGGCCTTTGCTCCCAGCATACTCTCGCCCAGTTGGTAATCGTCCAAAACATCTTCACTGTGAAATTCCCCGTTGATCCTCCCCTGGTAAAGCACGATGATTCGATTCGACAACTGCTTGAGCTCTTCCAGATCATGACTGAATAAAAGAATGGCTTTACCCTTATTCTTTTGGTTCAATAACTGTTGTCTGATGAACGATCCCGATTCTGAGTCTACACCACTGGTTGGGTTATCCGCCAGGATGATTTGAGAATTGATGGTTAATTCCCTGGCCAAAATGGTTTTTTGGATGTTTCCCCCTGAAAGGTTTCCAACCTTCATGGAGGGAGAAGCTGCTTTGATTGAAAAGGTTTGTATTAAGTCCTGGGTGTATTGTTGAATTTTTGTTTTTTTAAGTCGGAAATTACCCGCAACCCAATCGGAGTCTAATTGCGTACTAATGAGATTTTCACACAGGCTGAGGTTGCCATCTGAACCGATGGTTAGCCTGTCAGAAGGGATATAGGAAATACCCATGGTCCTGGCTCTTTGGGGAGAATAATCGGCAATGACATTGCCGTTTAAGCTGTAAAGACCCGTAAACCCTGCTTCATAACCCATAATGATATGGATGATTTCCTGTTGACCACTGTCTGCCAACCCGGCAATCCCTAAAATTTCTCCTTTATGGAGACTAAAAGAGACATCACGCAGAGGCGCATTTGTTTTTCCTAAAAGGCTTACTCCCTGAAAGTTCAATACGACTTCTTTGTCCATGTCATGTTTTTCAACAACAAGGTTTTTAGGTTCGCCTTTAAAAAGCATTTGAATCAGATCAGACGCCTTAAGGTCGTTTGCATGATTGTAAAAAGTTTTCAACACCTTTCCCTGACGCATGATGGTGATTTCATCTCCCATGGATAAGGCCTCGTCCAATTTATGAGTGATGAATATGATGGTCTTGCCTTCCTTTTGCAGTCTCCTAATGATGTTGAAGAGCCTGTCACGTTCCTGAGGTGCCAGCAGAGATGTTGGTTCATCCATGATTATCAAATCTGCACCCCTGATCAGCGTCTTGATAATCTCGATAAGCTGTCTCGTGGCGGTAGAACACTCCTGAACCTTTTTTTCCAAAGACAGTTTTATGTCATACTGAGTTAGAAATTTTTTCAAGGTTTCTTTCATTTTCCTGTGATTGATAAAAAAGAAACGTTTGGGTTCGATGCCCAAGTAACAATTTTCCTGTACAGATAGAGAGGGAACCAGTTTGAAATGTTGGTGAATCATACCGATTCCCGCCTCTATTGACTCAAAGGTAGTTTTAAACCGAGTTTTTTTGCCTTTGAATACGATTTCTCCGGAAGTAGGTTGAATCAAACCAAAGAGTATATTCATCAATGTGGTTTTCCCGGCACCGTTTTCACCAAGAATGACATGAATTTGCCCTTTTTGAAGGCTTAAATTGATATGATCGTTGGCCACCACATGATTGGCATAGATTTTGGTTATTCCGTTCAATTGCAGCAGTGTTTCGTCGCTTAAAGACATTTTTCACCTCTGTTGCTTCATAAGCCTTTCAGCTGCAAACTCATTCCCCTTTTGACAAGCGGTTTTGATATCATGTGTCGTCAACATGCCAAAGATAAAACCAGCGTTAAAGGCATCTCCGGCTCCAATACTGTCTGTTGCTGTTAAA
>CAZRYM010000235.1:0-2602 GCA_964604305.1 uncultured Thermotogaceae bacterium
AGACAACATCGCTCTTTTTGGCTATTTGAAAGCGACAAAAGAAGAACATCCCAACCGAAAAAAGGTCATTACCAGTGCCATTGAGCATGAAGCAGTGATTGAAACGGTTAAAGAATTGGGTGAACAGGGTTATGATATTTACTTTGCTCCCGTTGATGAAAAAGGCATCGTTGATGTCGACTATTTAAAAGAAAATATAGATGAACAAACGGCCATTTGCTCCATTATGTACGCCAACAATGAAGTGGGTACTTTGCAGCCGATAAAGGAAATTTCTCAACTCTGCCGTGAAGCCGGATGTGTCTTTCATACCGATGCAGTTCAAGCCATGGGAAAGGTTAAGATGGATGTTCAAGACCTTGGTGTGGATATGCTCAGTGCCAGTGCCCATAAGTTTTACGGACCAAAAGGTGTAGGGTTTCTTTATGTAAAAAAAGGAACCCCACTGGAACCCGTTTTTTACGGTGGCGGCCATGAAAAAGGCCTCAGGTCAGGAACGGAAAATGTTCCGGGAGTGGCTGCAATGGCAAAGGCTCTTGAGTTGGTAACTGAGCAAATAGAAGAAAAACGCGATGTATATACACGCTGGACCAATCAAATCATAGAAGCTTGCAAACAATTAGAAGGTGTTCAAATAAACGGTGATCCTGAAAAAAGAACATCCGGCTCTTTAAGTTTGAGTTTTTCAGGAGTTAACGGAGAGGCTTTAATGGGAATGCTGAGCATGGAGGATATTGCCGTTTCCACAGCATCTGCTTGTAGCTCTCATTCCCATAGAAAGGGCGGTTCTCATGTCCTGTCAGCTATGCAGTGTTCTAAAGAATATATCAACGGTACCATTCGAGTGGTGACGGGACACGATAATGATGATGAGCAAATTGATTATTTCTGCGATAAACTCGTTGAAAAAGTGAATTTATTAAGGAGGTTGTCCAATGGCTGAGCGGTATTCAAAAGCCCTAATGAAGCATTTTACAGATCCACAAAACATTGGTAAAATTGAAAACAGCACTTTGGCAGCAACCGGGTTTAACGAAAGCGATGGAGATGGGGTTAAATTCTATCTCAAACTGGAAGATGATGTCCTTCAAGATGTGAAATACACCATAAAGGGATGCCCCAGGGCAATAGCCGCCAGCAGCTTTACCTCCGAACTGATTAAAGGGAAAAAAATTGATGAAATACTACAACTTGATCAAAAAAAGATATTTGATGAATTGGGTATTGATGAGTCTTTCACTTGTATCTCCATGCCTTTAAACGCAGTAAAAAGAGCCTTAAAAGAATATTCTGAAGCGTAAATAAAAATAATGAATAAGTGATGGTGATTTGTTGAAAAGGGTGAGCTCAAAGAGGATGGGAACCGAGCCGATCATTCCTCTCATGTTTAAGTTATCTTTACCAGCAATGATTGGCATGTTAATTCAAGCCATGTATAACGTTGTTGACAGCATGTATGTGGGAAGAATCAGTGAGGAAGCCCTTTCAGCATTATCTTTGGCTTTTCCAATACAAATGGTTCTTATCGCTTTGGGAGCCGGAACGGGTATTGGTACCACTTCATTCATTTCCAGAAGACTTGGAGCCCATCGCAATAAAGAAGCAACGCTGGCAGCTGAAAATGCCATTTTTTTGAGTTTTGTTTATTGGATCATCATCGCCATCATCGGTTATTTCTTTTCGGATAAAATTATCGCCTTATTTTCGGATAGGGATATTTTAATTGCTCCTGCAAGTGATTATATCAGTATTATCATGACAGGTTCCATCGTTATGTTCTTTTCCATGATATCAAACAATATCATTCGTGGAGAGGGCAACACATTTACCCCAATGATCGCTTTGATTATTGGTGCCGTAACAAATATCGTTCTAGACCCTTTTCTCATCTTCGGTATTTGGATCTTTCCTGAAATGGGCGTACGCGGGGCAGCTTTGGCGACAGTCATTGCAAGGGGAGTTAGTTCTGTCTTTCTCATTTACAGCCTAAAGACCAAAACCGTTGATCTAGATATCTGCTTGAAAAATTTCAGGGTTAATTTCGGGATTATTAAAGAGATCTACAGAGTAGGTCTGCCGGCTATGTTCATGCAGATGATGGGAAGTGTAACCATCGCCCTCATTAATATCATTGCCGGTCAATTCCACATTTACGCCATTGCAGTGGTTGGTATCTTCTTCAGACTGCAATCCTTCATCCTCATGCCTGTATTCGGTCTCGGACAGGGGTATATGCCCATTATGGGCTATAATTTCGGTGCAGGAAACACCACAAGAATGAAGCACACACTGACGATGGGAATGATTATCGCATCAGTTCTCACAACGATTGGATTTATCTCGTTCCGATTCTTACCGGCTCAGCTGATCAGTTTGTTTAATAAAAATCCCGAGATGATTCAAATCGGTAAAGATGTTTTGTCAAGAATCGCCATTGGTTTTCCGGTGATTGGCATATCCGTTGTGGGATCTTTGACTTTCCAGGCACTGGGTAAAGGTATTAACAGTTTTATCATTTCCTTCCTTCGCCAGATTGGTATCTTACTCCCGGTTATGTACTTGTTGACAAAGATCACCGCCTTTGAAAATATTTGGTATGCTT
>CAZRYM010000236.1:0-2598 GCA_964604305.1 uncultured Thermotogaceae bacterium
GCAGAGCTTTGTAAAGAACATTTGTGAGTTTTAATTTAATTACTTTTCTGTGTTTCCCCCTTCCTTCTGTATAAACCCCCCCCCTCCTTCGGAGGTACCCCTCCATGGGAGGGGATTTTTGAGCTGAAATCAACCCTTTTTTGTTCCAAAATGTAGTACCAGTTTAAATATTTAGTGGTTACTTAAAATGTTTTGACGGTAATTTTATCTGAATATGCATATGCTATAATTATTCATTTGTACTCTACAAAAGGAGTGGTTAGAGATGAATAGGAAGGTTTTGTTGGTTTTGATTTTGATGGCTGTGGTTTTTGTGATCACAGTTATGGCCTGTACGACGTTGATTGTGACAAAAGGGGCTTCAATAGATGGGTCTGTGTTTGTGGGGCATTCGGATGATGATCATTTTATGGATCAGCGGATTGTTTATGTACCGGCGAAGGACTATCCTGAGGGGGCAAAGAGGAAGATATACGCAACGGCAGCAGCAGTGGGGGAATTTCCGCAATTTAATACGTTTTTTTATCCCAGGCTTGTGGATGGCTTTAGAGCGCCTGCTTATGCGTCGGATGAGTATCCTTTAACCATTCCTTTGGGGGAGATTCCACAGGTTGCCCATACGTATGCCTATTTTGATGGGAATTACGGGATCATGAACGAACATCAGCTGATGTTTGGTGAATGTACCAACGGGGCTAAGGTGACGCTGGATCCGTTGCCGGGAGTGAGATTGTTCTATTCTTCGGAGCTTTCCCGTGTAGCGCTTGAGAGATGTAAAACAGCTCGTGAAGCGGTGGAGTTGATGGGTGAACTCATCGATACTTACGGCTATTATGGTACCGGTGAGACGCTTCCTGTTGCCGATCCCAATGAGGCTTGGGTGTTTGAGATGGCTCCTTCTCCGGAAGGCACCGGTGGTTTGTGGGTGGCAAAAAAGATTCCGGACGGGGAAGTCTTTGTTTCCGGGAATATCTTTCGGATTCGTGAGGTAGATCCCGAAGATCCGGATATGCTTTATTCCAAGAGTCTTCACGCAGTGGCTGAAAAATACGGTTGGTGGTCTCCTGAGGATGGCCTGTTGGATTGGCTGCCTACGGTGAGTTTGGGCGAGTACAATCATCCTTATTATTCACTGAGGCGTATCTGGCGGTTATTTGACAGGATGGCTCCTTCGCTTGAATTACCATCAAAGGTTGAAAACGGACTTACCAGGGCATATCCTTTTTCTGTCAAGCCAGATCAAAAATTGTCATTGCAGGATGTTTTTTCGCTTTTCAGAGATCATTATGAAGGTACCGAGTTTGATTTGACAAAAGGTGTGGGGGCAGGACCATTTGGAAATCCCAATCGCTTTTACGGGGATTATGACGGTCAAGGGGATGTAGGAGATCCTTCCAAAAAACTGGAGGGTGCCTGGGAACGACCTATTTCAGTCAATTACTGCGGGTATGTGTTTGTGAATCAGGGAAGATCACATTTACCAAATCCCATCGGTGGAGTCATGTGGATGGGGTTGGATAAACCGTCAGATACTTGTTTCATCCCATTTTATGCAGGAACGAATGGATTGCCAAGTATTATTGAGACTTACAGTCCTTATGATTTTGACCATAACAGTGCCTGGTGGGCCTTTAACTTTGTGGCCAATTGGGCTGAGAAGAAATACAGCTATATGCACCCGGAAATAGCTGCAAAACAGGAATATCATGAAGAGGCCTCAATCCAGCTGATTCAAGAGACGGATAAAAAGGCTTTGGATTTGCTCAATGAGAATCCGGGGGGGTTGAGAGACTATTTAAGACAAATCTGTTCAAAAAATGCAGAATCTATTGTAGCTGATTGGTGGAAGCTGTCAGAGTATTTGATTGTTAAGTACAACGATGGATATATCACCACCCCGGGAAACGCCGCTCAGCCTGTGGGTTATCCACGGGAGTGGCTCAACAGGACAGAGTGGGTTGATGGGCCAACGGAGTATGAAAAAAACGGAGAAAAGTAGAGGGTAGCGATTATTGATAGCTAAGAGTTACTGAAAACTAAAAATCCCCTCCTTGGGAGGGGATTTTAAATGTATGGTTTTTGCTTTATTTCTTAATCGTTGGAATTTTAACAAAGGTAATAACCTTTCCAACAAATAACGCCACAATTATGATTTTAACAACAGGGCTTTCAAAAACAAAAAACAGAACCATTAGCAAAATCCCAACGGGGATGGTAATGGAGAGCTTGGTTTTTAAACTCATGCCGCCCTCTTGTAGGAATTTCTCAACGGTATTTTTATACAATTTGCTTTTCAGAAGAAAAGCATGCATTTTCTCTGAACTATTCGCATAGCAGGCCACACTCACCAGCAAAAAAGGGGTAGTGGGTAAAACCGGTAATGCCACTCCCACCAATCCCAAAGTCAAAGTAAAAGTACCGACTATGATTAAAACTGTTTTGATTAATAGGCTTTTTCTATGATTTTCATCTTTCATTGTTACTCCTAAACTTCAAAATATGTCTTTTCAGTGGAACTCAATCGTCTGTTATAACCGTTCTATTATAACATTCAAGATCGAGTTGCATTCAAAACTTCTTTTGCGGTCATTTATGTAA
>CAZRYM010000237.1:0-2583 GCA_964604305.1 uncultured Thermotogaceae bacterium
CTATGAGCTTGAAAGCAAAAATCAGAAATTTAGCTAAGCAGAAGAATATGTCTGCGCTTTTTTTACAGGAGGCAAAAAAAGCATTTATGGTTGTTCCATGAACAAAATAATGTATTTGTGTTTTCATCAATTCTCCTAACTGGACTCGTGTTATTATGATTATTTGATCATTTCTAAGGGAATGAATAGCTTCAAAAAGAACCGTCTCCGTTGCTTTAATAAAAAAGAGGAATGGTCGGCTTTTTATTATTTTTGTTAAAATTTTGGTATAATTAAATCAAAGACTTATTCAATTCGCTTCTCTTTTTTAAGGTATAAAGGGGAAAATGTTTTTGAAAATGATTAATTATTAATTGTACATATACTAGTGACTGGTGGTGAAATATTATAGCTGAAATGAAAACTAACAGCCCTTTAGTAGACCAAAAAACTTATAACACTTACTTATCATCCCTACTCAAAGGAGATAAAAAGACCTGCGGAGAAATTGTGCGGACTCTTCTTACGGAAGATGTGCCAATCAGTGTCTTGTATGAAGACCTGTTTCGAGTTTCGTTATATAGGGTTGGATGGCTGTGGGAAAACAATCAAATATCGGTTGCCATCGAGCATCTTGCCACATCTATTACCGAGAACATGATGACGTTAGTTTATCCGATCATTTTTTCGGCAGATAAGATTGGTAAAAAGGCAATCATCACATGCGCTACTCAAGAATTTCATCAAATAGGTGCTCGTATGGTGGCAGATGTTTTTGAATTGTGTGGTTGGGACGGCTATTTTTTGGGAGCGAATACCCCAGAAAACGATCTGTTTGAAATGATAAAGGATAAAAAACCGGATGTTTTGGGGATTTCTGTCAGTATATACTTCAATATCAGAGCCTTTTTGGAACTTGTCGAGAGAATCCGTGTTCATTTCCCTAACCAGAACATCCTGATCGGTGGACAGGCTTTTCAACATGGGGGACGTGAGATAGTCAATAAACTCCCCAACAGTACATATATTGAATCGTTGGATCAATTAAGATCCCAAATCAATGAGGCATAAAAAAGAAAAGACGATTAGTCAGAAGGTCTATCGATACCTGCATGAGAATGCGTCTATCATTCTGCTGATTATCGATAAATTTGGTGTTGTAAAAGAATCAAATGCGTTTGCCCGTAAAGTTTTTGGAAAAGAACCTGAAGGGAAGCTGATCAGTGAGTTCATTGTTGATTTTAAAGAATCTTTGTTAATAAACGAATTGTTGAGGGATTCGAATAAAGAAAAGTTGCTGAATGTCAATACGCCGTCCGGGCTTCCGGAGACCTATTTTTTTCAATTTTCGGAGATTGATGATGATATCCTTATTTTGGGGAAAATCGACATTGAAGAAGTTGAAATAATCAGAAAGCAGTTTGTTTCAAACAACACAGAACTAACCAATCTGACTCGGGAGCTTCAAAAGGCAAATGCTGAACTAAAGAAACTCAATCAGCTAAAAAATCAATTTTTAGGAATGGCAGCGCATGATCTGAGAAACCCATTGGGGGTTATCTACAATCTTTCCGTCATGTTGGAAACGGAGCTTGAAGGGCAGCAGTTAACTAAAGACGTCGTTTATTTTCTTAAAGAGCTACAAAATAATAGTCAGTACTCGCTCAATATTGTCACCGAATTTCTGGATTATGCCCAGATCGAATCAGGGAATCTCAAGTTGAACTATGAATGTATAGATATTAGCGATGTGATTGATAAATGCCAAGTGCTGGCAAACCATCTTGCCGGTAAGCGATCTATTAATATTGTCAGTAAAGTTGAAAAGGGACTTGAAAAAATCGAGATTGATCCCTCGAAAATGGAGCAGGTAATCAATAATATACTATTCAACGCAATTGAACACTCACCGGAGAATTCAAACATAGAGTTAAAAGCGTTTTATGAGAAAGAAAGACTTTTGATTTCAGTCAAAGATTTTGGTGAAGGGATGACGGAGGAAATGAAACAGGCAGTCTTCAAACCCTATCGGCACAAGGGATCCAAAAAAGCTTCCGGGAGGACTGACAGTGTTGGGCTGGGCATGGCGATTGCAAAGCTTATTGTAGATTCACATAAAGGCGATATCTGGTGTGAAAGTATATTAGGTGAGGGAACGGAGTTTTTCATCTCACTACCTCTTGAACAAAAGGGAGAATGATGTGACATGACAAAGGACGAACTGTTAAAATCAGCCAAAGAACTAAAACAGCCTTCAAAAGAAACCGCTGATGAATTCACGGAAAAAGTTGACCGTATTGCTCTGGGAGTAATCGAGAGGCTCAATAGCAGACCCGATCTGGACAAACTTATCGGTGACAATAACCGGAGTATGATGGAGGATAACACGAGAAACTTCACCCGTTTTATGGAATCATTGTTCCACGAATATAAGCCGGAAGTATTCGTTGAAACTGTTTTGTGGGCAGTCCGGACCTACAGGGCACATGGTTTTCTACAAGCCTATTGGCCTGCAAATTTGGATACTTTTGTTGAAGTGACCCGTGAAGAATTAAGTGAGCTTACCTTCAAAGAGACCTATCTTTTCTACAAATGGATAACGGT
>CAZRYM010000238.1:0-2533 GCA_964604305.1 uncultured Thermotogaceae bacterium
ATTTGTACCTGATATGAGTCTAACCATCCCAAATTGTTCACCAACCATAGTAAAGGAATTGCAATAGCTTCAAACGGGATAATCATTAAAGCCACAATGCCAGAAACAAGAATTGCTCTTCCCTTAAAAGAAAATCTTGCCAAGCCAAATGCCAACATACTATTAACGAGTAAACCGGCCAGAACGGTACAAGATACAATGAAAATGGAATTAAACATGAAACGTCCAAAGTTCATTCTACCGATGACACCTTGATTTTCAGTTTTTGTTGGCTCTTCTGTATCGGGATCACCAATATAATTTTTCAAAGAAATATTTGTTGGAACAAAGGCCATGATAGAACCCATTTTGTTTACAATATCAGTTTCATCCGGATTAAGAGAGGTTGTAACCATATACACTAATGGAAAAAGAAAAAAGAGAGCCAACAGTATTAATAGAAAGTATCCGATAAACTTGTCTAATATTATGACACGTTTCAAACTTCTTTGCTTAGCCATCAATTAAACCTCCCTTTCTTCGCGAAGTATCATTCTTTGAACAATTGAGATCGCTAAAACGATTAAAAAGAAAACTACTGTGATTGCAGATGCATATCCCACTCTTTGTTTTGAAAAACCTGAATTGTAAAGATGTAGAATGACAGTGTAGGTAGAATCGTTAGGACCTCCATTGGTCATTATTTTTATCTGGTCGAAAAGTCTTAAAGCAAGTATTGTTGTAGAAATGAGAACAAAAGTCGTTGTATTTCTTAATTGTGGTAGTGTTATATTCCAAAATTTTCTCCACTTGTTGGCACCATCAATGGTTGCTGCCTCATAAAGAATTTCTGGAATCTCTTGTAATCCAGCAAGAAAAATGAGCATCTGAAAACCCGCACCCTGCCATATAGACATCAACATAATAGCAGGAAATGCCCATTGAGAATTTTTCAGAAAATCAAGAGTCTCCCAATTTCCAAAGGTAATTGCTTGCATAAAATTGTTGATCAATCCTTGGGGATTATACATAAATGTCCAGACAACAGAAACTACAACCATCGTAGTGACAGTAGGCATAAAATAAGCCGTTCTAAATATCTTGACTCCCTTTAAATGCTTATTGACTACCATTGCCATCCCTAATGCCAGAACAGTCTGAATGGGAACAACAATAAAAGCAAAAACAAAGTTGTTTTTCAAGCCGGTGAAAAACAAATCATCTCTGAAAAGCCTTTCATAATTACTCCAACCGATAAATTCAGTGGCATATCTGCTTAATAAACGTTGATTGGTAAAGGATAATCCAAAAGACATTAAAAAAGGCAAAATCATAAACATGATCAGCAAGCATAGTCCGGGCAAGATGAAAAGTAACACCGCTCTTTTTTTCTTCTTTGAAAGTGCATAAGCCACTGTTTACAGCCTCCTTAAGAAAGAAAAGCCCCTTAAAACAGAGGCTTTTCTCTTGCAAGTTTTTAATCCATGGGATAACCGTTATTATCCTCGATATCCCAGTCAATTTCTTCAACGGCTCTATCCAGTGTTTTTTGTACATCTGTCCCGTTCAATATTTCCTGAATGGCTCTAGAAAATTCCATTGTAATAACTGGATAAGCTGGTGTTACCGGCCTTTCCACAGCTATCTTATCTGCTTGTTCAACGTATAATCCCAATGCACCGCCCTCTTTGTAAAGTTCTGACATTGCTACAGCTGAAAATCTTGACGGAACAGCACCGTTTGCATTTGACATCTGTAAAATTTCCTCCGGCCTGAGTATAAATCTCAAGAACAACCAAGCTGCATACGGATGATCAGAATTAGTTGTTATCCCCCAACACCATGATCCCATACCTGTTGCTTGTCCCGAGTATTTAGAATCTTCATCACCTAATTTGGGCATAGGAATAAGTACCAAATCATCCTCAAGTGCAGCTTTTGCATTGTTATAATACCAATGGCCTGTCCATGCTAACGCTCCTGTTCCATCCAGTAAAGCGGCATCGTTGGCAGGACTTCTGTTAACGTATCCTTTTTCTATCAATGAACGCATCCATTTTCCAGCTTCGACTGCTTCAGGACCGTTCAGAACACCCTCTGCTGTCATAAATGTCTCCCGGTTGATAAGATCAGCGCCAAATGCTTGAAAAATGGGTGAAAAACCATAAGTATCCCATTCCCCACTTTCAATCAGCATCAAATCCAAAGGATAGTCTACTTCAGGTAGCGCCTTAAGCTTTGCAAGTGCATCCATAAATTCTTCCTTAGTCCACGCATCATCTACACTAGTTGGAATTCTGACCCCTGCTTTTTTAAGATAAGCTTTATTTCCCCAAATTGCCAAACCTGAATCAAAGGTACCCAATGCATAGATCTTTCCATTATAAGTTCCCTGTTTAATAATGGAAGGTAACAGATCGTTTTTAAGTTCAACAGACATATACTTATCCAACGGCATAATAAAATTGGCCCAAGCATAATTCGTCATATTTGGTCCGTCCAGATCAAGCAAATCTGGAAGATCATTAGCCAACGCTGCAGCCTGAACTTGCTC
>CAZRYM010000239.1:0-2533 GCA_964604305.1 uncultured Thermotogaceae bacterium
TAATTAAACTACTCAATAATCAGCACGACAATTGCAAAGAAGTCTAAAATGATTAACATGGGGGTTATTTCACGGCCCTTTCCAACAAACAGTTTTAGAATGGTCCAACATAATAATCCCCAACTGATTCCTTGGTTGATCGAAAAGGTCAGAGGAATCAGAATAATGCTTAAAAAGGCTGGTATTGCCTCTTCGTAATCCAGCCAATTGATTTTTAATATGGGTGTAATCATAAAAATTCCCACGACAATCAAAGCCGGGGCAGTTGCCACGGAAGGAACAATGGACAACAAAGGCGAAAAAAACATAAAAGGGATAAACAACAACCCTGCAACAACAGCCGTCATCCCCGTTCTTCCACCTTGTGCAATTCCGGTAGCGGATTCAATATAACTGGAACCCGAACTGGTCCCAAATAGTCCTGATATCAACGATGAAATGGCATCCACGATCAACGATTGTTTAAGGTTTCTCGGTTTACCATTTTTGTCTTTTAATCCAGAAGCCTCTGCTACACCGATAAAAGTAGATAATGAATCAATCATATCCACAAATATAAACGAAAACATGGCTGGTAATAAAGCAAACTTTAAAGAACCAATTAGATCTAATGAAAAAAACAAACTGAAATCCGGTTTTGCCCAAAATCCTTGCCAGCTCACAACGGTTGAATAAGGATTACCTGACAGAGTGGCATCGTAATACCATCGGCCAATGGGTATGGATATGATGGTCGTAATGGCAATACCCAATATCAACGCGCCTTTGACTTTTTTTACAAGAAGAATAGCCGTGATAATTAATCCAACTAAAAAGGTAACGGTTAAAGGGTTAACCTCCGGCGGCCCCAAAACAGTGTCAGGATGGGAAACGATAAACCCGGATTCAATAAAACCGTTTATCGCGATAAACAAACCAATACCAACGGCTACTGCTTGCTTTTGACTGGTGGGGATAGCGTTGACGATGGCATTTCTGATATTGAGAATTGACAAAATCAAGAATATGACACCAGACCAAAAAACAACCCCTAAAGCTACTTCCCATTTCACATTCATTCCAATAACCAGAGAATAGGCAAAAAATGTGTTGATTCCCATTCCCGGAGCCAGTACGATGGGATTTTTTGCATAAATTCCCATCATAATACTGCTAAAGGCCGATACAAGAACCGTAGCAGTTAATACACCGGAAAAGCTCATCCCGGTGTTGCTGATGATCATGGGATTAACGATGATGATGTACATGGTTGCCAAAAAGGTTGTGATACCTGCAAGAATTTCTGTTCTTAACGAAGTGTTGTTCCCCTTGAAGTCAAAAAAGTCTGAAACACTGAATTTTTTACGTCTTTCCAGCTGGCTCAATTCTGTCTCTACCTCCATTTTTTGCTTTGTATAAAAGTTTATCTGCCTTCTGAATTAACTGAGCGGCATTTTCCCCCTGCCATTCAGATAATCCGCCACTGATCGTTAATTTAAAACCTTCCTTGAATTCATGTTCTTTCAGGGCTTTGTTGATTCTTTTTGCTGTGCTGAGCGCTTCTTCAAAATTGGTATGTGGAAAGATAATCAAGAATTCCTCCCCACCATATCTTCCGGCAATATCTGTTTCCCTAATATTGCCCTGTATAATTTCAGATACGATCACCAAAACATCATCCCCGGTTTGATGCCCGTATTGATCGTTTACCTTTTTAAAATAATCAATATCCAACATTAAAACCGATAAAACATTGTTATATCTTTTGGCCCTCTTGATCTCTGCTTCTAACAATTCCAAGCTCTTTTTATGATTGTACAAGCTGGTTAAACCATCTCTAATTGCCTGTTCTCTTAAAATATCATTCGCCTTTCTCAATTGTTCTTCCAACAAGTTCTTGGTAGTAATATCCACCATGATACAAATTAAACCGGCGATATTTTCTCCGGTTGTAAAGGTCTCTTTATAAAAGGCAAATTCCTTTGTTTCTCCGGAGGCATCTTTCAGTTGCAATTCAAATTCTTTATGTCCACCTTTTTTAAGAAGCTCCATTTCAGACCTTTTAATCTTTTTGATTGCATCTTTATCAAATAATGAATGAAGTTTATTGCCAATAATCTCTTCTCGTTTCATACCAGTCAGTTTGCAAAAACGTTCATTGCACTCAATAAACACACCGTCTACATCCTTGACATACATAGGCATCGGGATCGCTTCTATCAATCTCTTCAAAAGGGCTACATAATTGGCAAGAGTTCTTTGAGCTATTTTCGTTTCGGTAATATCGGGAAACATACTGACAATCATCTCAGGCGGACCGGTATTGTCGTTGATGGAACTAAGAGAATGTCTGACCCAAAAATGCGAACCATCTTTTCTTGAAAACTTACGTTCACTTACATGTTCGTTAAGCTCCCCGGAAGAAAGCGCTTGAAAAACTTGCCCCTCCTGGTCATCATCAACTGTATATGAAAAGATCCCCGTTTCTTTTTTCATCTCCTCTTTTGAATAACCTAACAAGTCTACTGCTTTATTGTTAACCTCAAGACGATTT
>CAZRYM010000240.1:0-2529 GCA_964604305.1 uncultured Thermotogaceae bacterium
TTCTTAAACATCCTTCGCAGCCATAACAGGGCAGCAAGTTCAGATCACAAATTTTAATCGTGGTTGTCTCTATTCCCTTGTTTTTTAGTTCTCCAGCTAACTTTGTTGAAAAGTCTGTTTCGTGTTTTGGGCTATGTTTGGCATCCAAAATGACCGCCTTCAATTGAAACACCTCTTTGTGCAAATTCTGTTTATTTAATGAAACGGTGAATTATATCATCATTTTTAATCATTTTCTTTAACTTCGTGTAGGTTTTAAAATTCTTATTCTAAGGGAATAAAAAACCGAAAAGTAGATCCTTTCCCCAGCTCACTTTCAACTTCTATCCAGCCCTTATGCATCTCGATACTCTTTTTGGCAATACTCAGGCCAAGTCCGGTACCTCCATATTCTCTGGAATAGCTACCGTCAATTTGATAAAAGCTGGCAAAAATGTCGTTCAAGCTTGAAAATGGGATTCCTATTCCGGTATCTTCCACTGTAAATCTGATATATTCTTCCTCACTTATTAAAACCATATCAAGATTCACCGAAACGTGTCCCTCTGTTGTATATTTAATCGCATTTGAAACCAGATTCATCAGGGCGTGCATAAGTTTATTTTCATCCAGAGACACCATTGAAGGAATTTTGGAATCAATATGATATGAAAACGCCAAGCCTTTGGAAAGGGCCGTTTGCTTCATGGGCAGGAGCGTTTCATCTATGAAATCCTTTAATATGAGGGCTTTTCTCTCCAACCTCAAATTTGCCTTTTCCAGAATGGAATAGTCCAATAATTGGTTGATCACCTTTAAAAGCTGTTTCGATGACAAGGACAGCATGTCCAGGTATTCCTTTTGTTCCTCATCAGTCTGAGTTTTTTTCATCAGCAAAATCATGCCCATGATTCCATTCAACGGCGTCCTTAACTCATGACTGATATTGGCAAGAAACTCGTTTTTAAGGTTGATGGCACTCTCGGTTTCCAAATTGGCATTGATGATCTCTTGTCTGGTACGATATAAAGAGACTGCAAAGGCATAATCTTCCGATAACTGTTTCAGGTGATGCAAGATTTCCTCCGTAAATTTCCCCTTATCCTTGGTGAAAAAACACCATAATTTTGTCTCGCCATTTAATTGAATGGGAATACTCACAATCTCTTTTATTTGATGGTTTTCTATCATTTCCCTACAGGGAAATCCTGTTACAAAGTCCTTGATATCTCCTTCCTTAAAGTGTTTTTGTTCGGTCAATAAACTCTCATCTTTAAGGGTAAATTTGTTGATTGACTTTGTTATTAAATCATTGAAAGAAAGGTTTTCCTGTATGTAACACTCAAGGGGTTTATCCTGTTCATCATTTTTGACGCTAATCATGAGTAAAAGATCCAAATCAAATTCATCCATTAACATCTTGAAAAGTTTTCGATTCATTTCCTCTTCGCCTTTTGAAAGGACGATAATTCTCATGGCGTTAAAAAGCGATTTATAGAGCTTGTTGATATCTTTCAGTTCCATTTCTCTTGCAGCCAACTCTTTGTTTTGAAGTTTTAAGTTTTTATTCTTTTTCTCAATGATTTTTTTGGCTCGGCTAATGGTGTGTGTTTTTTTTGCCACTTGCTGTTTTAGTTTTGTATTCCAAGTGTAGAAAAGAATTAAAAAGGTCCAAACAACGGCTCCGCTAATCAAAAGTACCGTGATGATTACGGATAAAACCCTGTTATCTGAAGTACCAAACCATTCATTGTATATCTCGCTGTATCTGCCAGTGAGATGGAGTTTTCTCAGACCCTCGTTGAGCTTATATTCCAGTTCTCGGTTGTCTTTTTGTACGGCAAAGCAGTAGGGAATCGTCAACAGGGGTTCGTGTATATAACTGATACCCTTTATATTATTTTGTTGTATCAGGTATTGGCCCTGTTTCTGGCCGATCAAGGCACAGTCTCCGATTCCCTCAGCCAAAGCACCTAAAACCAATTCCGGGGATTCATAGGCGAGAACATCGGCTTCGATTTCCTCTCTTTGGATATAATCCACCATAACATCGCCTTCTTGGACGATGATGGTTTTTCCGGTAAGGTCTTCTTTACCTTTGATCATTGACTCACTCTGAGTAAAAATCGAATAGATGATATAACCATGGGGATGTGTAAAAGTAGTGTATTCTATTCGTGAGGGGTAGTAGTAAAACCCGGTCAAGGCATCTATCTCTTGATTTTCAAAAGATTCCCTTATGGTTGCCCAGGGACCGGCCACAATCTCAATGTCCAAATTCTCGACTTTTGCGATTTCCCTCATGATTTCAACATTAAAACCCGTTATTCGATTTCCCTGTTTATATTCATAGGGAGGATAGCCTTGATCAGCTCCCACGATGATTTCAGCGGAAAATAAGGTTAAAGGTAATATTAATATGGTTATGAGAATAAAAAAAAATGATTTTTTCATTTGTCCACACTCTTTTGTATAGCGTTTTTCGGTTAGCCCCTACGCTCTCATATCACCTATTATACACTTTTTTAGAGTTAATGAAAAAAGGCCGGA
>CAZRYM010000241.1:0-2525 GCA_964604305.1 uncultured Thermotogaceae bacterium
TTATTGGCCAATTGAAGGCGTTGTCTACAACGACGAAGTCAACATCCCGCAAGAATTGTTCAACATCTTCCTCAGACCGATCTACCACGTTGACAAGTGGAGTTTCTAATAAGAAATTAGTTATATAAATCAATAAATCGGGAGTCCATTGGGCTCCCGATTCTATTAATAACTTAAGATCCTATGATATAATAAAGCTTGTATACACCTTTTATAAAGGAGAACAAATGAAAAGAAAAGATTTTGAAAACTTATTGCATCATCCACATGATTCTTATTTTAAAAAAACATTTGGAAAAAAAGAAATCGCAACTGATTTTTTGAAAAATTATCTTCCGAAAGAAATGCTAGAAATAATCAATTTAGATACTTTGACTAATCAAAAGGGAGAATATATTGACAAAAAACTAAAAAACGATTTCTCAGACCTACTATACCAAGTTGAAATCAATGGAAAAAAAGGATTTATTTATATTCTATTCGAGCATAAAAGCAATAAAGATGAAAAAGTTGTTTTTCAGTTACTAAGGTATATGACCAAAATTTGGGAGGAAAAGTTTGATAATCATTCTAAATCAGTTCCAGCAATAATTCCTTTATTAATTTATCATGGAAACTCAAAGTGGGTAATAAAAAATCAGTTATGGCAATATATTCAGGGAATAAACGAAATACCAAGTCAATTACAAAAAATGATACCCGACTATTTGTTTATGGCATATGATTATTCTCCGAAGGGAGAATTACAAATAAAAGGAAATGCTTTACTCAAAGCTGTATTAATGATGTTCAAAGGTATACGAGAAAAAGACAAACATAAATTCATTGAATCATATAAAGAATTCGTCTCATTAATAGAACAAATAACAGACATTCAAAAAGCCAATGAATTATTTGAACTAACGATTTTTTATCTTCTGAATGTAAAAAAAGATATTGAAGAAGAAGACCTAATAAAAGCTTCCATTGAAAGGAGTGATATTGTGCAAAGTGTTGCTCAAAAGCTGATCGAGAAAGGGAAAATAGAAACAGCAATCAATTTCTATAAGATGGGGTTAACCATTGAACAGATATCCCAAGGAACCGAAATCCCTATAGATAAACTCAAAGAAATTCTTAAAAATATTGATAGATAAAAAACCCACACAAAAAACAGGAGGCAAAATGACAGAACAAAAACAGACCCTAAAACAAACCATAACAGAAAACCTGGATGATCTCTTCCAATTAGCCAAAAACATGAAAGAAAATCCCGAACTGGGATTTAAAGAATACAAAGCATCTGCTTGGCTTACCGAATATCTTGAAAGCAAAGGCTTCACTGTGGAAAAAGGCATTGCTGGTCTTGAAACAGCCTTCAGGGCTACATACGACCTTGGGGGAGAAGGACCGAATATTGCATTTTTGTGCGAATACGACGCACTTCCTGGAATCGGCCACGGATGCGGACATAACCTCATCGGTCCTCAAAGCATCGGGGCGGCAGTGGCTTTGTCGAAAATGGAAAACCTCAGTGGAACCATCACCGTTCTGGGTGCTCCCGCAGAAGAAACAGGAGGAGCTAAAGTGATTCTGGTAGAAAAAGGCGTATTCGAAGATGTGGACTTCGCCATGATGGTACACCCGGCCACCCGTAACCTCTCATATTCCACATCCTTTGCCATCGATGCCATCGAATTCACCTATCACGGAAAAACATCTCACGCCGCATCAGCTCCTGAACTGGGCGTAAATGCTCTGGACTCGGTTATTCAACTGTTCAACGGCATCAACGCCTTACGCCAACATCTGAAAGACGATGTAAGAATCCACGGCATCATCAACGATGGCGGACAGGCTCCTAATGTTGTACCGGACCGGGCATCCGCACGTTTCTATTTCCGTGCAAAGGAAAGAAAGTATTTGGATGAAATGTTCAAAAAGATCCTCCGCATCGCAGAAGGCGCAGCCCTCATGACCGGTGCATGGATGGAATGGAAAAATTACGAACTCTCCAACGACAACCTCATGCCCAACAAAAAAATGGCCAACACATTCGAAGACAACATGAAAGCCCTGGGCATCGAAGACATCGATCCGCCACAAGACGGAAAAGGCTCCTCAGACATGGGAAATGTCAGCCACGCCGTCCCGGCCATCCACCCCTACATCGCCATCGCAGAAAAAGATGCCTTCAACCCCCATTCCGTAGACATGGCAAACGCCACCATCAGCGAAGGCGGCAAACGCGGCCTATTCAGAGCCGCCACCTGCCTGGCCTGGACAGCCTATGAAATCTTCACAGATGAGGCATTACAAAAAGAAATCAAAGAAGAGTTTAAAGCCTCCACAAAATAAACGGAGATGGGACAGGTTTTACAACTTGAAGTTTTCCAAGGAAAACTTCAAGGTCAATGCCTTCTTTGACCACGTATCAGCGGCCCTGTCCCATCGGTATTAGATATTCGACTTCACTAAGAACGAAGTTTTCCTTATAGAGAAAATAATAATTGCCGTCCTATCTTTTAAATCTAAAAGTATTCTCT
>CAZRYM010000242.1:0-2522 GCA_964604305.1 uncultured Thermotogaceae bacterium
GGATTGTTTCCTTCAAGGGCTTTTACTGTGAAGGTCCAGATGTCTCCTTGGGTAGTGGCTTTCCCGTCTTTCACATCGACTCGCCAGTTATATTGTTGTTCAGGTTCCAATACTTGTTCGATGGTGCAGTTGGTGGCGTCTATTCCCTCTTTTATCTTTGCCAGTGTTCCTTCTGTTTTTCCCAAATAGACATCATAGGTGAGGCTGTCTCCGTCTTCATCTGTCGCTTGTGTCCATGAGAGGGTCGCGTTGTAGGGGATGTCTTGTGCCTCGTCTGTTGGTGTGGGGTTGGTGGCCTTTGAAGGGGCTCTGTTGTCGATGTAGGTAAAGGCCCATTCGATGGTGTTGGACCAGCTGCCTTGGTCGTCTTGGCCTTTCACTCTGAAGGTGTTTTGGCCTCCGGGTATGTTGGTCCAGGTGTATTGTGTGGCCGTTGTTGGTGTCCAGTTGCCGGTGTTCTTTTGGTAGTAGTAGCCAACAATGACTCTTTTGTCACTCTGTTCGTCTGTTCCCGTCCAATGAAAGGTTTGGGTGTTGGTTTCTACGTTTCCGGTGGGGTTGTTGTTTGTCTTTTGGATTTGTGGTCTTGGATCATAGTAGAATGTCCATTGGATCGGCTCTGAATAAACGCCTTGTTCATCCACTCCTCTGACACTAAAGCTGTTGGCTCCAGGGCCGATGTTGGTCCATTCATAGGTCGTGGCATCTATTTGGGTCCAGGCTTCGTCGTTTTTTTTGTATTCATACGTTGTGATGATTCGGTCGGTGTCTGTTCCGGTCCAGCTAAAGTTGGCGTTGTTGCTGGTGATCGTGCCTTCCGGTCCGGTTTCTTTGGTTAGGGTTGGCGTGGCGTTGGGGCCTGTTTTGAATTGCCATATGGGACTGCTGCTGTTCTTTTTGTCTTCCGTGTCTTTTTCTGTGACTTTTATCTGCCAATAATACGAGGTGTCGTAGGCCAGGTCTGTTAGGGCGTAGGTTGTTTCTTGTATGTCTTCTGCTTTTAAGGTGAGGGTGTTGTTTGTTTCTCCAAACCATACTTCGTAAACAAGTTCATCTCCATCCGGATCATGGCATTTCCAGCTGAGTGTGATGGCTTTGCCGATGGTTTGTTCTTCGTTGGCTGGGTGTGGACTATAGGGTTTGACCGGTTGGCTGTTTTCGGGTATATCGTCGGTGTTGAAGGTTTTGGTCGCTACCAATGTTTGGTAGTTGTTGGTGGTTTTGGCCAGGACGTTGACGTTGTAGCCTGTTCCCCTTTGGGCGGTGGAGAAGGTGCCTTCGTTGGTGGTGGTGGTGGCCTGTTTGATCAGGGTGTTTCCCCGCATGTTGGCTAGTAGGTCTGTGGTGTAGACGCTGTATTCGTAATAAAGCTCAGAATTTGGGTCTGGGTTATCGCATTCGGGCCATGTCATGTATATGATGGTTTCTTCTTGCGTGCTTAAGGTGATGGCTTCGTCTTCTTCGATGTCTTCGGGAACTTGTGGGGGTTTGACGGTACCAATATTGAAAGATATAAAAGGAGCAAATTCGGATTTTTTGTCTTCATCGACTGCTCTAACACTCCACCACCAAGTCCCATTTGCAAGATTCGTTATTTCGTAACTTTTTCCTTGAACTTCTTGTATCTCATTTTCAAACGCCTGTTGTTGTATTTTTGAATAATCGGAAATTAAAACCAACTCAAATAAATCTGTATTACCACGCCACTCTAAAAGAATCGGTGTATTTAAATTGGTTGCATTTTCTGCAGGTACCAATAATATTGGAATATTTACAACGGCCTCTTGTAAAGGATTTGTCTTAACACAAGACATCACAAAAACAAACAACACTATTACCGTTACCATCACTAAATTTTTCTTCAACTCCCTCACACCCTTTTGTGATTTGTTTATCCGGCGTTTTCTTATACTTAATATTATTATTTTATCATTTACATCTTATTTTTGCAAGTGGCGTCAACTTTTTTGCAAATGATGTAATGTATCCTTTAACAATTTATGGTAAAATCTTCTGAAGCTTGCTTTTATTGACCTTATAAAAATCTCTTTAAATTTTCTGCTTCTCATCGAATTTCAAAAAGGGGGATACAATTTTGAAAATTTTAAAGTTCATCGTTTTTGCTAGTGTTTTGATCATTCTTCTGACAACTTTTACCGGATGTACAGGCTCAAGGATACTTCCCAATCAACTGTATGATTACTTTGCCTCCGGTGATTTTACCGCCAATTACTGGGTGAGAGGCGGGAATGTTCTTCCATATCTTCAAAGTGAACAGGTGTATAAAGGGAAATATGCCGTAGAGTTTTCTGACCTGGCTGACGATGAGACTTCTATAATGTATATTGATTTGAACATTGAGGAAGGGGCTGTTATCCGTTTTTATGTGAACGCATCTGAAGAGGGCAGTGGAAGTCTGACCTTTTACATTGATGATACGGTTGTAGGGCAATGGGGAATGCAAACGGGTTGGAAACGGGTTATTCGTGAGCTTCCTGCCGGTGAGCATCGTCTGACATGGG